>CAYRRL010000233.1:0-5405 GCA_964426665.1 uncultured Ferruginibacter sp.
AAACAGTGTACCAGCTTAACCCGGCTTGTGCCCCTTCTAAGCAAAGCAATTCAAATAGTTTCCTGTCATCATGCAAAGGCGTTCCCCATTCGCTGTCGTGATAATCTTTGTATAAATCATCTTTCATGCACCATGGGCACCTTATTTTATCTTTTGCCATTTTTTGTTGTTTAAGCAAAGTAAACGAAATGAGGCCGAATGACATATTTGCATATACAAATCAGTTGGCACCCTTTTTAAGCAAGTATTTCTGTTAATCTATTTTTTAACTAAAACGAAAAAACATGCACTACAATCAGTCATGTGCCGCAAAAGGCAACGCTTACGGAAATGCCGGCCGGCCGGCATTCATCCGCTCTTCTATGCAAAGGGCAGCAGTAAACATTTACAAAACAGGCAGCGCTTATGAGTTGCTGGTGTTTGCCCCTGGCCGCATCAAGGAACATTTTCATTTGGATGTAAATGGGAATGAGCTTACTGTTTCTTACACGCCACCAGAAGGCTTTCCCCGCCCTGAATGGGTATTGAGGGAATACAGCCGTGGCGGCTTCAAACGCAGCTTTGCTTTGGATGAAAGCATTGACACTGCAAACATTTCTGCCAAATACGCAGATGGCGTGCTGCAGGTAACGCTTCCTGTAATTGCTGGCAAAGAAGCAAAAAAGAAAGAAATAGTGATTAACTAAACATTGTTTTCTTTTGTAAATGGGCATTGTAATGATGCCCGTTTTTTTATGGCACAGGGTCGTACCCATGCCCGCCCCACGGATGGCAGCGTGCAATTCTTTTTGCTGTAAGCCACAGGCCTTTTATTGGGCCGTATTTTTTTAATGCTTCAATGCCATAGTGCGAGCAGGTGGGCGTGTAGCGGCATTTGTTTCCCAGCCATGGCGAGATTATCATTTGATATAATTTTATCAAAAGAATAAAAGGGAAACTACATATTTGAAGCAGCGTCTTCATTCATTATTCTTTCCAGTTTTTTTAATGCCAGGTTTATTTTTTCAAATACAATTGTATACTCCGGTATTTCATTGCCAACGTACAATATAAAAACAACCGCCTGCTGGTTAGTTTGCCCTAGCATTTCTTTGAGATTATTTTTTTGCAATCTGTATGCTTCTCTCATAAGCCTTTTTATGCGGTTGCGCTCTGTTGCTTTTTTAAAATGTTTTTTGCTTACGCTAAAGGCAGCCTGCAGGTTTACTGTTTGTTGCTTACTGTGTACAGTTGGGCTTTCATTACTGCAAGCATTTTTTTTATAAATAATTTTAAAGGGGAATAACGGGAATGATTTTCCACTGATGAATAACTCATCAATGGCTTTGCGGCTTTTAAGGCGTTCATTTTTGCCCAGTGTATATCGTTGTTTTATTTCCAATATTTCAAAAGTAAAAAAGCCTCCCGATAAATCGGGAGGCTTGAAATATTTCTATGCCAATGCTGGCAATGATTTTATTTTTTACCGAAACGCTCATCAGAAACGGTAAGCTTATGGCGCCCTTTAGCCCTGCGGCTGGCCAATACCTTACGGCCATTGGCAGTTTGCATGCGCTTGCGGAAACCATGCACTGATTTGCGGCGGCGCACATGTGGCTGGAATGTTCTTTTTTTACCTGGCATTGTATTAAATTTTTCCTTTTAAAAAATGTTTTTAAAAACCTCTTTTGTTACATCCATCAGGGCACCATCCCCGCTGTTTGTGAAAGGACGGCAAAAGTAAGGGAAAACAGCCAAGTTTGAGGTTTGTAATGGAAAGTTTTTTGGCTTAAAGCGCCAAATGGGTTGATTTTACCGGGCCTCCGTAGAAAATAGCGGCTTTGTTGTCAAACTCTTCTGCAGAGTCGGTGGTAAAAAACTGCAGGCTGCCGCCCTTGCTGCATTTCGCTTCCATTTCGGGGTGGCGCTGCAAATACCCAGCAAGGCTATCTGCTACAATTTTGCCTTGTGGTATTATGGAGCAGCCGGCAGGTGCAAATTGTTTTATTTTTTCCGCCAGCAAAGGGTAGTGGGTGCAGGCCAGCAAAATGGTATCGATATTTTTTGATTGCGATAATAAATTTTTTACATGCTTCTCAATAAAATAATCTGCGCCTTTGTTGTTGTATTCATTATTCTCAACTAATGGCACCCATATAGGGCAGGCTTCCTGGTACACTTTGCACTCAGGAAAAAACTTTTCAATTTCTATTAAATAAGATTGTGATTGCACTGTTCCTGTGGTAGCTAAAACCCCTACGTTTTTTGTTTTGCTGAGGTTGCCAATAATTTCTGATGTGGGCCTTATCACGCCCAGCACTCTTCTTGATGGATCAATTTTTGGCAAATCATTTTGCTGAATGGTACGCAGCGCTTTTGCAGAGGCAGTATTGCAGGCCAATATTACCAAGTGGCAACCTTGCTGAAAAAACCATTGCACGCATTGCAATGTATAATGGTAAACGGTATCGAAACTGCGTGTGCCATAAGGCGCCCTTGCATTGTCGCCGAGGTATATGTAATCATGCTGCGGCAGCTTTGCTGTTATTTCTTTTAAAACAGTCAAGCCGCCATAGCCGCTGTCGAATACGACGATTGGCCCTTTGCTCATGGCCCAAAAATAACAAAGCCATCCTGTTTGAAGATGGCCTTGCAAAATTATTTGTGGAATTATTGGTTATGGTTTTTTTGCCGAGGCAGCGCCTGCTGGTTTAGGTGCGCCAATGCCTAATTTCTTTTTTACCAATGGAAGAATATCGTCTCCGGGAGGGCCAACAAGCACTGCTGCTGATTCCAATACATAAGCATAGCCGTTGTCTTTTGCTGTTGCTTTTATAGCATCAGATGCTTTTGTGCGGATGGGGCCAATTAATGTTTGTGATTTTTCCTGTATCATTTGCTGCATTGTCTGGTTCCAGCCTTGCACTTTTTGGTACAATGCAATCAGGTCGTTCCTTTTCAGTTCTTTTTGCGTAGGGGTCATCTTTGCAGAGTCAAGGCCAAAGATGCTGTCTTTTTCGCTCAATTCACGAAGATAGTCATTGCCCTGTGCCTGTAACGATGACTGGTAATCCTGCAGTTGGGTATTTGCTGCCTCTGTTTCAGGCATGGAGCCTATCAATTCTTCAGTGCTGATGTAAGCAATTTTAGTTTGTGCCGCCGCACTGTTAACAAAGCCGGCAAGAGCTACTAATAATGCCAAAGAGAGTAATACTTTTTTCATTTTTGTTTCTTGTGTTTAAAAAAACATTTGCCCTTTTTAAAGAACAAATGCAAATTGTTGTTATGCCTTTATTTTATTTGCTGTTAAACAATAAACAAGCCTAAGAATAATTTACAGGTTGTATGGCTGCACAAGCCCTGCTTATTGTGATTTATTTAACGCCCAGTTTCCTCAATACATCTTCGCTCCTGTCCAGTTTTGGGTCGGCAAATATAACAGTAATTCCTTCACTTTTGTCTAAAATAAAATCGTATGATTTTTCTATTGCCAGGTTTTGTATAGCTGTGTAAACCTTGTCCTGTATGGGTTTTATCATTTCCTGCCTTTTCTTAAACAAATCGCCTTCAAAGCCAAAGCGCTTTTTCTGCAGGTCCCTAAGTTCTTTTTCTTTGTTGTACAATTCGTCTTCCCTTTTCTTTTTCAGCTCGTCGCTCAGCATCACCTGTTCTGCATCAAAATCCTTGTACATTTTATCCAATGCAGTTTGTTTTGTTTCTATTTCCTGCTGCCATTGTGCGCTGTACTGGTCAAGCCTCTGTTGCGATTCTTTGTATTCTGGCAGCTTCTCAAGGATATATTTAGAATCGATTACAGCATAACGTTGTGCATTTACATATACTGCAGAAACAAGCAGCAGCCCTGCAAGAAAAAGGTATTTTTTCATGGTGTGTTTTTTATGATGCAAATAAACAATTAAACATTGAAACCTATTGCGGCTCCTGGCCCAGCATGAAAGTAAATTTGTAAGCATTCTTTAATGGCTCGCCTGCTTTGATCCTGTCAAAGCCAATACCATAATCAAACCCTAACAGGCCAAACATAGGGAGGAAGAACCTCATGCCAATGCCGGCAGAACGGCGGAGCCTGAAAGGGTTGTAATCTTTGAAACTATACCAGCCATTAGCTGCTTCCACAAATGCAAGGCCATAAATGGTGCTGCTGGGGTTTGTGCTAAAGGGGTAGCGCAATTCAACAGTGTATTTATTAAATATGGTAAAAAACTCCGAGGGGTTCACATTTTCCGGGTTTATTTTGGGGTCGGAACTGGCATAAATTGGATAGCCCCTGTGTGCAATAATATCATAGCCAAGCAACCCGAAATTATTGCTCAGGCCAGCGTCGCCCACCTGAAAGCGCTCAAATGGCGAAATATTCCTTTTCTTGCTGTATTTGCCAATGAAACCGTACTTAGCTGCTACTTTTAAAATAAACTGCTTGTTTTTTTCAGCGCCCTTAGCCATGCCTATAGGCACATAGTACTCGCCGGTAAACATCCATTTATGAAACTCAGGGAGCGTGTATTCGTTGTCACCCTCTTTAAACATGCCCAGCGCTGTGTACGGCAAAGTAAACTGCCCGCTCAGCATAAAGTTTGACCCGCCTGTTGGAAAAATCGGGCTCCCGGAAGCAGCATACCTTGCTAATGCCAAACGCAGGCTTATATTGGTGGAAGTGCCGTTGCTAAGGCCGCCAAAGCCGCTTACATTGTAATTTCTAAGCTTGTACTGCTGAAAGTTAAGCGATGTTGTCAGCGAAAAATAGTCATCGGGCCATTTCAACTGCTTGCCAAGCGCCACGCTTGCGCCTAATATGCGGAGGTAAGAGGTATCGCCGCAGGTTTTGCAGTAATTCCCAAAACGGTCATAAGAGTTTGTCTGCTTGGTATTGTAAAAGCTCACTGAAAAAGAGTTGCGCTTTCTGCCGCCAAGCCATGGCTCGGTAAAAGAGAAATTATAGGTGCGGAAGGCCCGGCCATTGGATTGTATCCTGGCGCTTAGTTTTTGGCCGCTGCCAGATGGCAATGGGTCCCAGGTACTTTTCTTGAAAATATTATCAAGAGAGAAATTATTAAATGTAATGCCAAGCGTTCCCGTTAGCCCGATGCCACCACCAAAGCCTGCTGACAGTTCTAACTGGTCATTTGATTTTTCTTCCACCGCCCAACTTATATCCACAGTACCGTTGTCTGCATTAGGCACAATGTTGGGCACAATCTTTTCGGGATTAAAAAAGCCCAATTGCCCAAGCTCCCTTTGTGTACGGATAATATCGGAGCGGCTGAATTTTTCGCCAGGCACTGTTCTTAATTCACGGCGGATAACATAATCCTTTGTTTTGTCATTGCCTGTTATGTCCACTTTGCCGATAGTGGCCTGCGGCCCTTCACGCATACGTATTTCAAAGTTGATAGTATCGTTGTAAA
>CAYRRL010000234.1:0-268 GCA_964426665.1 uncultured Ferruginibacter sp.
TTGCTGCTTGGCGGCGGGCAGGAAAGGAATATGAGGGCCGGCACAGAAAACGTTTATGGTATTGTTGGTTTTGCCAAAGCACTGGAACTGGCAGCCGGCAACTATGAAACCGACAGCGCTTCCATCGGCACATTGAAATACTACATGCACGATGAACTGAAAAAACATATCCCCGGCGTTTCTTTTAACGGCGATACGCTTGGCGAAAGCCTGTACACAGTGCGGAACGGTAGTTTCCCCAAAACAGAAAAATCTGAAATGCTGTTGT
>CAYRRL010000234.1:278-5389 GCA_964426665.1 uncultured Ferruginibacter sp.
GCGCCTGCACCAGTGGGGCAGATGCAGGGTCGCATGTAATACGTGCTATCAACAACAACCCCAACCAGATTGCTGTGCGTTTTAGTTTTAGCAAGCACAATACAAAAGATGAGATTGATACTGTAATTGCAAAGTTGAAAGAGCTGATATAACAAAAGGCCACGTTTTACCGTGGCCTTTTGTTTATAAATAAGTTTTGCTTATCCAAATATGCCGCCTTTCTTCAGTACTGCTACGCCTTCGCCTACTTTAAAACCATTGTGATAGACTTCTATTTTATAATTGCCTACTGAAAAATTGGTGTTCTGCTTCCAGTCGAAACTCACCGTTTGCTTTTGGCCCTGTGTATAGCTTATCTGTACTTTTTGGGTAAATATTTTTTGCCCGTCTTCCCTTGTGGTAAATGTGCCTGACCCAAGCGCTTCCACAGCTATGGGATTCCCGTCAGGGCCAGTGATGCACACAAATAAATCTTTTTGGCCGGAAGAGGCAATCCTGTTTTCATCAAGATTGAAAGAAATACGCAGCTTGTCAACTTTCTTTGCTTTGGTGGTTTCTTTTTCTTTGCCGCCTTTCTTTTCTTCAATGCCCTGTATGTTAAATGCAGAAGCATGAAGTGTAGAGCCAACATCAATTACATCTTCTTTTTGCTTTACTACGCTTCTTGTAGAGTCCAGGTTTCGCTGCACAGCATCCCTTTGTTGGGTTACGGCTTCTTTGTCTTTAGTAAGCTGCAGGTTTTCGCCTTTCAAAATTTCTACTTGTTCTTTATAAGAAGCAATATCGCTGTTAAGCGATGCTATAAGCCCTTTCGCTTCCTTCAATTCATTTGCTGTAGCATTTGATTTGGCTAAAATACTTTGTATCCTTGCTTTCTTGTCTGCAATTTCCCTGTCTTTGGCAGTGATGACGCTGTCTTTTTTTACATTCTCAGTTTTCAACTCATCATAGCGCATGGTGGCTTCGTCAAGCTGCAGCTTCAGGTTGTCTTTTTCGCTTGATACAGCAGCGTACATAGTATCTTTTTGCTGGATGGTTTCTTTAACCTTGCTCTTGTCCCAAATTATATAGCCCCAAGTGCCAAGCAGCGCAATTACCAGGCCGATAGTCAGGAAAAAACGCCAGTCGGTCTTCGGTGGCTCGGGCGGCGGCGGCGGGGTACCGGTTGCTGAAGGAAAATTCTCAAATGCCATGTTATAGGTTTTTTGTTTATTTTTTGTTGGATAGTAGCGCCCAAAAGTATAAAACGTGTATGGTATGTTGCTAATACAAGTTATTAAGCATGTGTGGACAAGCCCCAATTTTCCAAAATCATGCCAAAGGGTATTAAATGCAGGGCAGGGAATAACTATTTCCCCGGTAGCTTTGCAACCATAAAAATATCGGTATGCTGCGTACAATTGCACTCCTTGTTTGTTCCAATGTATTTATGACGGTAGCCTGGTATGGCCATTTAAAACAAACACAGGTACCGCTGTGGAAGGCCATTCTGGCAAGTTGGGCTATTGCCTTTTTTGAATACTGCCTGATGGTGCCTGCCAATCGTATCGGTTATGAAAATGGTTTTTCGGGCTTCCAACTAAAAATGGCACAGGAAGTAATAACGCTTGTTGTATTTTCAGTATTTGCAGTAACCTATTTAAAAGAGCCTTTCCAGTGGAAGTATTTGTTGAGCTTTGTATTGCTGCTTGGCGCTGTGTACTTTATGTTTAAGAAATAGCTGCTTATCATTGGCTATTAGCGAATTGTTATTAGTTCCTGGCTAATAGCCAGAGCCCGACAACCTGCCAATCCTTCCACCGCTGCCTGCTAAAAAAACAGCTTTGCCTTCTTTTGCTTTGCGGCACACATGGAAGCCCTCCTTGCTGATAAGCTGCCAGTTGTTGCCATCGTCATTGCTTATATCAACACCGGTAAGCCCGGCGCACAGCCAGTTGGTTTTGCCAATAAATTCTACGCAGCTCCGGTAGCCATGCGGCGGTGCGGCCGGCGCCTTAAAGGTTTGGCCTCCATCGGTAGTAACGATGCAGTTTTTATCCGTGCTGCCTTTATCATTAAAATCGCCGCCAACAATCACCATTGTTTTCACGTCTTTTACCGCAATGGAATTAGCGCCCGTGCTTTCTTTGCCCTGCAGTATTGGCAAGTCAATTTTTTTGTCACGGATAAAAAGCCTGCTTCTTGTGCCGCCGGTTACAAACACAGCTTCCTGCTGGTTTAATTTCCTTACGTTAGTGCCGCTGCTGGCAAACATGGCCTCGCCGCTATCGGCAGCCGGGTAATTGCTGACAGGCAATGCCCGCCAGTGCATGCCGCCATCAAATGTGCGGGCAATAAAAATTTTCCCATTCACTGGGTCGCCCACTACAATGCCGCTCATTAAGTTCCAAAATTCCATGGCGTCCATAAACATCCCTTTTGTTTTGTTTTCGTACACCACTTTCCATGTTTCGCCACCGTCTGATGTCCTTAAAATATATGCAGGCTCGCCAATGGCCATTGCAACAGCCGATGTTTCATCAAAAGCTTCAATATCGCGAAAATCATTTTTTTCAAAGCCTTTTACAGTAACCCATTTCCATGTTTTGCCACTGTCGATGCTGCGGCCAATAGTGCCGTTGCTGCCGCTGCACCAAATTATCCTGTCATCCACTACGCTAAGCCCACGGAGCGATGTGTTGCTGTTTTCAGCAAGCACCTGCACAGTTTGGCAATAAATTTTATTGAAGAACAAACAAAAAAACAAGCAAGCAATTACAGGTATTCTTTTCATACAAGTTTTATAAAATCAAAATAAGCGATAAAGCAGGCTCTTGCATCAAAAGGAATGGTAAAGTTTTCCTCCAGCCTGTGCAAAAAAATTTTATCCTACTTTAGCTGCTCATTTTTATAAATACTTGCCACTGCATGAGCCAGTTTTTTTCAATAGGCAGCAGCCACACCAGTTTTCAGGATATAAAACAATTTTGCAACAGCCGCCTGCCGGTACAAGTGGCAGATGAAGCTTTGCAAAAAATCGCCGCCTGCCGTGCCTACCTCGATAAAAAAATGAATAGCGGCGATGCATTGTTTTACGGCATCAACACCGGTTTTGGCTATTTGCAAAATGTAAAGATTGATGCACACCAGCTGGAGGAGCTGCAAAGCAATTTATTAAAAAGCCATGCCTGCGGAATGGGGGAGGAAGTGCCGCAGGAAATTGTGAAACTGATGCTGGCGCTAAAAATAAAATCGCTTAGCTATGGCCACTCAGGCGTGCAAACAGCCACCGTACAAAGGCTTGCAGATATGCACAACAATGGTGTGCTGCCTGTTATCTATACGCAAGGCTCGCTTGGCGCTTCAGGCGATTTGGCGCCATTAAGCCATTTAAGCCTTCCATTGATTGGCCTGGGCGAAGTGAATTATAAAGGAAAGAAAATGGCCGCAGCAGAAGCCATGCAGCAACTTGGCTGGCAGCCATTGCATTTGCAAAGCAAAGAAGGGCTGGCATTGATAAACGGCACACAGTTTATGGGCGCTTATGGCATGTATAACCTTGTGCAAAGCGAAAGGTTATTGCAATGGGCAGACATGGTTGCAGCTATTTCTTTTGATGCATTTGATTGCGTGCCCGGCCCCTTGCATGAAAAAATACATGCAGTGCGGCCGCACAACGGTCAGGTGCATACAGCGAAAAATATTGCGCAAATATTAAGCGGCAGCCAAATATTGGCGCAAGCAAAGCAACAGGTGCAGGACCCTTATTCTTTCCGCTGCGTGCCGCAGGTGCATGGCGCAACGAAAGACACATTTGACTATGTGCAAAATATTTTTGTAAAGGAAACCAACTCGGTAACAGACAACCCAAACATTTTTCCCGATGAAGATTTGATTGTAAGCGGCGGCAACTTTCATGGCCAGCCGTTGGCGTTAGCGCTTGATTTTTTAAGCATTGCCATGAGCGAAATAGCCAACATTTCCGAAAGGCGCACTTACCAGTTGATAAGCGGGCAGCATGGTTTGCCTTTGTTCCTGATAAAGCAGCCGGGGCTGCATTCCGGTTTTATGATACCGCAATACACAGCAGCCGGCATTGTAAGCGAAAACAAACAGCTTTGCACGCCTGCCAGTGTTGACTCTATTTCATCCAGCAACAACCAGGAAGACCATGTAAGCATGGGTGCCAACGCTGCAGTAAAATGCAAGCGTATTGTTGACAATGCAGAAAAAGTATTGGCGATAGAATTGCTCACCGCAGCCCAGGCGCTTGAGTTCCGCAGGCCATTGCAAAGCAGCGCTGCCATAGAAAAACTGGTAACTGCATTTAGAAAGGAAGTGCCGTTTAATGAAGCCGACAGGGTGCTGAGAGATGATATGATTAAAGCGGTAGAGTTTATCAGAAAGTATAGGTTAACGACATGGTAGTTCCTATAATTAGCATCAATATATTATTGCACAATAAAAAAGCGAAACCATTTCAGTTTCGCTTTCCTTTTTTCATACAGCAAATAAATTAAGCAAACTCACGGCGGATAATATTCAACGCACCGCCAGCTTTAAACCATTCTATCTGTTGTTCATTGTAAGTATGGTTGGCCTGTATAGTTTCGTTGCTGCCGTCAGCATGGTTCAGCACTATCTGCAGTGGCTTGCCGGGCGCAAATGACAGCAGCCCTTCAATGTCAATAGTATCGTCTTCCAGTATTTTATCGTAGTCTTCTTTGTTGGCAAATGTCAATGCAAGCATGCCCTGTTTTTTCAAATTTGTTTCGTGTATCCTTGCAAAAGATTTTACCAGCACAGCACGAACGCCCAAATGCCTTGGCTCCATGGCTGCATGTTCCCTTGATGAGCCTTCGCCGTAGTTTTCATCGCCTACTACAATGCTGCCAATGCCTGCGGCTTTGTAAGCACGCTGTGTTGCCGGCACCGGGCCATACACGCCCGTTAGCTGGTTTTTTACGCTGTCGGTTTTTTCATTAAAAAAGTTAACAGCGCCTATCAGCATGTTGTTGCTGATATTGTCCAGGTGCCCACGGAACTTGAGCCATGGGCCTGCCATGCTGATATGGTCTGTAGTGCATTTGCCCTTTGCTTTTATCAACAATTTCAAGCCTTTCAAATCAATG
>CAYRRL010000235.1:0-3083 GCA_964426665.1 uncultured Ferruginibacter sp.
CTCTATATTGGATAAAATAGAACAAATAAACAGAGTTGATTCGTCTAAACGAGAAGCTGATTTTTTCACTAACAGGGGTTTATTATTTTTTACCCTTCAAAAGGTGGACGAGGCAATTGCAGATTTTGACAGGGCTATAGAAAAAGATTCTTCTGCATCTTTTCAAAGCATGTATTTTAAAGCGTGGAGTCTGGAAATACAGAAGAAATATGATGAGGCCGAAAAGCTATACCTATATGTGGCTGCAGCAACAAAAAATAAAAGGATAGAAGTTTTAGCTGCTATTGCAAAGAGGAAAAAAATAGAAAGCAGCCGGTAATTCTGTTGATATGCAGTATTAATCCACTAGTTAATAGGAACTTAAATGTAGAAAAAATTGCCATTCGCCACCCATATCCAGCCATTTACAATTTTTTACCAAAACATTATTCCACATAGGCCGTCTTGTTGAAATAAATACAGTGGTTTTATCGTTAATTTTACCTCATGCTATCACAAATAAAGCAGATAACTATGAATAAAAAATTCTTTCCGGTGTTGCTGGCGCTTACAGTGGCAAGTTTCATTTTTGCTTTTGCAAGAACCAACAACAGCGACAATCCGAAATCCCGCTATGAAAAAATACTAAGGAACATAGGGCTTATCCTTGAAGAGGGGCACTACAACCCCAAGAAAATTGACGATGCTTTTTCAAAGCAAACACTCAATAGCTTCATTAAAGATTTAGATGACGACAAAACAATTTTCCTCCAGGCAGATATAGATAGCTTCCAGCGTTTTGCAAATAAAATTGACGATGAAATTCACGGTACAAAGCTGGAATCTTTTTATTTTATTTCGGATTCGTATTCACGTAGGCTGAACGAGGCTTCTGGTTTTTATGCAGATGTGCTGGCCAAGCCATTGGATTTTACAAAAGAAGAAACAGTGGTGATGGATGGCGACAAAACTGCATTCCCCAAAACAAATGATGCAAGGAAAGACCTGTGGCGCAAACGTGTAAAATATATGGTGCTGATGCGCTACAGCGATATGATTGACGACAGGGAAAAAAATAAAAACAGGAAAATAACTGCTGAAACTGACAGCATTACTGCTGCTGACATTAAAAAGTTTGTTTATAAAGCAGACAGCACATTGGAAAGAGAAGCAAGGGAGCAAGTGAAAAAACAATTAGACAGGTATTTTACCACGCTAAAAAACCATAACACTACTGATGAGCTTTTCAGTTCGTTTGTAAATGCCATTACCGGCGAAATGGACCCACACACAAATTATTTTGCGCCGGTTGACAGCCGTGGCTTCAACGAAATGATGAGCGGGAAATTTTACGGTATTGGCGCACAACTTAAGGAAGAAGAAAGCAAGATAAAAGTGGCCAGCCTTGTAAGCGGCGGCCCGGCATGGAAAAGCGGCGAACTGGGCGTGAATGATGAGATAATAAAAATAGGCCAGGGCACTGCAGAGCCGGTTGATGTTACAGGCTATGCTGTTACCGATGCAGTAAAACTGATACGTGGCGCACAGGCTGGCACAGAGGTAAGGCTTACTGTTCGCAAGCCTGATGGCAGCGTGAAGGTAGTGGCATTGAAAAGGGATGAGATAAAACTGGATGATACTTTTGCAAAAAGCGCCGTAATAAACGGCGAGCATAAAATCGGTTATATCTACCTGCCCGAGTTTTATATGGATTTTGAAGACCCCAATGGCCGCAGGTGCAGCGATGACGTGGCAAAAGAAATTGAAAAATTAAAAGCAGAAAATGTTGAAGGCATTGTGATGGACCTGCGTGGCAATGGCGGCGGCTCTTTGCCTGAAGTAGTAAAAATGGTAGGCCTGTTTATTGAAGAAGGCCCAGTAGTGCAGGTAAAGGCAAGAGACCAGGAACAACCTATGCAGTTGAGGGATAAAGACAAAGGCGTGTTATATACAGGGCCGCTTACGGTGATGGTGGATGAATACAGCGCCTCTGCCTCTGAAATATTTGCGGCCGCCATACAAGATTACAAGCGTGGCATTGTAATAGGAAGCACTTCTACTTATGGCAAAGGCACTGTGCAGCGCACTATACCGCTTACGCCGTCAGAGTCAGGTTTAGGCTTTGGCAACAGGCAGCAGGAAGACCTTGGCACTATCAAATTAACCATCCAGAAATTTTACCGTGTAAATGGCGGCGCCACCCAATTAAAAGGCGTAACGCCTGATGTGGTAATACCAGACAGGTACGAGCTTTCTAAAACAAGGGAGAAAGACAATACCACTTCTTTAAGCTGGGATGAAATAAACAAAGCTGATTATAAACAATGGCCCTCCTTGTACAGTACAGATGCAGTTGTGGCCACAGCCAACAGCCAGGTACAGTCCAGCACTATTTTTTCTTCTTTGCGCAACAAAGTGCAGTGGATTTACAAAGAAAACGACAAAGCATACCCACTTAACCTGGCTAAATACAGGGAAGAACAGAAAGAACTAAAGGCGGCTTATAAATCATTGGACAGCCTTTATAAACTTCCCACAGAGTTAAATGTAAAAACAACTCAGGTTGATTTTTTAAAGCTTGATGGCGACAAAGAAAAAATGGACAAGAACAAACAGTTTATTAACCGGGTTAAAAGCGATATGTATATTGACGAAACAGTGAAAGTGCTTAACAATATGATAAACCAGAATAATGTGGCGCTTAATAACAACAGCATCGAAACACCAAAGAAGATAAACAACTGAGTATTGTAAAAAAACAGAAATGATGCGGCCACTGGTTTCCAGTGGCCGTTTTGCATAAAAAATTGAAAGCAGCTCCCTGCAGTATTTATGAAACCTGCAAGGGCAAAAAATAAAAGCCTGCATTATGCAATGCAGGCTTTTAACCATTTGCCGGCCAAGTAAAAATTTATCAGGCAGTTTTCAGTTTTTTCTTTTCAAGAAAACTTAAATAGAGGTTTCGCATGTCATTTATAAGCCTTTGCTTTGAATAACGCTTTACAACATTTTCATAGCCGCTTTTACCCATTTGCTTCCTCAATGCTTCGTCATCAATTAATTTTACAACATATTCAGCAAACAAATTGTTATCGCCCACTTCA
>CAYRRL010000235.1:3093-5389 GCA_964426665.1 uncultured Ferruginibacter sp.
CATGCACTACAATGTCTTCTACGCCGCCTACATTGGTTGACACTACCGGTATATAAGCGCTTTGTGCTTCAATAAGCGATACCGGAGTGCCTTCATTATGCGAAGTAAGCACTACAATATCAAGCCCGGCCAGCGCCTGGTCAATTTCTGTTTCCCAGGATGTTACCATTATATCTGCCTTTTGCTTTGGGTTGGTAATAAAGTACGAATAGCTTAAGCCAAGTTCTTCTGCTTTCTTTTCTATGCCCGGCCTTGATTCGCCATCGCCAATAATGGCAAAGCGGATATTTTTATTTGTTTTTGATTTTACAATAGCAGCCACTTCCAAAAACATCTCATGGTTTTTTATAGGCACAAGCCGCCCAATAATGCCAATGATGATTTCAGATTCATCAAAACCGTATTTGTTGTAGAAGATGGCTTTCTTCTTGTCCTGGTCAACAGAGTATTTGTCGAGGTTAAAACCTAAAGGGATTGTAAATACTTTTTCCGGCGGCGCAATTTTATACACTTCGGCCAGTTCATGTTTTTGGCTTTCGCTTATTGCAATTATGGCATCAGTGCGCCTTGCAAAAAACCTTTCCACCCTCACAATTACTTTTGAGATAAAGGGGCTGAAATAAGAATGGAAAACATGGCCATGAAAAGTGTGCACCACCAGCGGCACTTTGCAGGCTCTTGCAGCCATGCGGCCAACAGCGCCTGCTTTGGAAGCATGCGTATGCACAATATCCGGCTTGTATTCTTTAATTATTTTTTTGATTTTGAAATAGGCAACGATATCGTAAAAAGGGAGCACGCTGCGCCGCATTTCTTTTATTTCAACAGGCACAAGGCCAAGCTGGTCTGCTATGTAAGTTGCGTCTTTTTCTGCAGGGTCTTTTTTGCCTACCAACAGCTTGGTTTCAAATTCAGGCGAAAGGTAAGCAGTAAGCAGCGTTACATTATGCGATGGGCCACCAACAATTAAACGGTTATGTATCCGCAGTATCTTGTACATATTGATTGGGTAAATATAGGAAAACTGGGTAAATGGCTGCATTGCCGCATTGTTTAATTGCTGAATGGAGGATGTTTTTGTGTAATTTGCCACACTATAATTTTTGATTGCACAGGATATGAAAAAAACATTTGAAAATGCTGCAGCCGCTGTTGGCGATATTAAAGACGGTGCAGTAATCATGCTGGGAGGTTTTGGCCTTTGCGGCATTCCCGAAAATTGTATCGCAGCACTGGTTGCAAAAGGAGCGAAGAACCTCACCTGCATTTCAAACAATGCAGGCGTGGAAGACTTTGGCATTGGGCTGATGCTTAAACAAAAGCAGGTGAAGAAAATGGTATCAAGCTATGTGGGCGAGAACGCAGAATTTGAAAGGCAACTGCTTAGCGGAGAACTGGAAGTGGAATTGATCCCCCAGGGCACGTTGGCCACAAGGTGCATGGCATCGGGCTATGGCATGCCCGCCATCTTTACTCCGGCAGGCGTTGGCACCGAAGTAGCAGCAGGCAAAGAGTCGAGAGTGTTCAATGGAAAAGAATATTTAATGGAATATGCTTTTGACTCTGATTATGCCATTGTTAAAGCATGGAAGGGCGACACTGACGGCAACTTAATTTACAAAGCAACTGCAAGGAATTTCAACCCCCTGATGGCAATGGCCGGTAAGATTACGATTGCAGAGGTAGAAGAATTATTGCCTGCAGGTTCATTAAACCCTGATGAAATACACACGCCGGGCATTTATGTGCACCGCATTTTTCAGGGTGTGAATTATGAGAAGAGAATTGAGCAACGCACTGTAAGAAAAAAATAATAAGGAATGAGAAAGAAGGAGAGCATTCGTGTTTATTAGTGCTATTCGTGGCAAAAAAATTAATTGAGAAAATTATTTTATGGCGTTAGATAAAAATCAAATTGCAAAACGCATAGCCAAAGAATTAAAACATGGCTATTATGTAAACCTCGGCATTGGTATTCCTACATTGGTGGCAAATTATATCCCCGAAGGGATGGACGTGGTGCTGCAAAGCGAAAACGGTTTGCTGGGAATGGGCCCGTTCCCTTTTGAAGGCGAGGAAGACCCTGATTTAATCAATGCATGCAAGCAAACAATTACCACAGTGCCCGGCTCTGCATTTTTTGACAGCGCCATGAGTTTTGGGATGATACGTGCAGGCAAAGTTGACCTGACTATTTTGGGCGCCATGGAAGTGAGCGACAACGGGGATATTGCCAATTGGAAAATCCCCGGCAAAATGGTGAAAGGCATGGGCGGCGCAATGGATTTAGTGGCAA
>CAYRRL010000236.1:0-5385 GCA_964426665.1 uncultured Ferruginibacter sp.
TTCAGGGTTAGTTATCAATTGCAGGCTGTTGCCGCCATTGTACACAGCCAGTTGTTGTGTTATCTGCGCTAAATCGGAAGTGCCGGTTGCATTGTACTCCAGCACCAGGGAATTGCCCAACACTGCTGGCGTGCCGGTATAGCCAGACAATGCGCCGCTTCCCGTCCATGCAAAGATGGAAGGCGCATTTGGGTTGGGCGCCACGGTAATGTTTTGTGCAAAGGTTGATGTGCAGGTGCCGATAATGATAGCAGCGAGCAGAAAGCAATTTTTCACTTGTACGCAGTTTGTTTGTATTGCAAACTACAATAATAATGAGGCAAAAAAATACTGAATGTGTAGTAGGAGTGCCTGAATTTATTAATGGCTCGGAAACCGGGCAAAGGGCCTTGGCCTGGTTTGTAAATTAAAACACTTTCTCTTCCCTTGTCAGTTGCCCCATTTCATTTATGCCTTCAACAATTACCCGTATTTTTTTGCAATTGTCGCTGTTGAAAAACGGGATGCTGATGCGGCGGCTGTTTTTATCGAAATACACATTTGGGTTCCAGTATAGCGTGGTGCGGTAGTCCTTCTCCAAAGGCGCTGTGTTGCCTGCGCTGTAATCAGGCGAATAAAACTCACGGATGGAAGAATAGCCTGCGATATAGGCGGAAGGCAATGCTGAGAAAGAAGAATTTAACGGGCTTCCTTTTTTTGTATACACGGCAATAGCTCCGCCGCTGCCGCCGCCAATAGCGCCCATAAATGGCGGGCGGAAAACTTTTACCATTGCCACATCGCTCATGTTAATTGACTGCAGCATGCTTAAATCGGCCGGGCTTTCATTTAAAAAAATGCTGGTATTGCTGCCCCGCCAGGTGGCAGACTGCCCGCCGGTGGTATTGATAAGCAGCCCAGGCACTTTGCCCTGCAGGTATTGCAAAATGCCAAAGGATGCTGAAGCTGCAGGGTCTTCTTCCATAGCAAATGTGTAGCCATTGCCACCGCTGAAAAAACCGGATGCATATTCTTCATCTAACTTTTCCTTTATTGATTTTTTTTGCCTTATTACTTTTACTTCTTCCAGCGTTTGCATTTTGCCCAGCGATGATTGCTCATTGCGTTTGCTTGCAGCAAGGCTGATTGCCTTTGTGATGGTGCCGCTGTCGGCATTGGCAGGCATATAAAACGAAGCCAGCTGCCCTTTGCTTAGCAATGGCGCTTTTACAAAACTGCTGTTGAAAGAAAAAGTAGCCGTGCTGGTTACAGTTTTGTCTTTGTCGTTGGTTAACTGGTAATGTATTTTGGCGGTGTCGAAAAAGAAAAAGCCATCTGCAAAAAACTCGCCTTTGTCGTTAACAGGTATGGTATAATAATCAGCCTGTTTTGTTTTAGGTTTTACAATGGCTGTTATTTGCCTGTTATAAAGCATGGTTCTTGACAGGCCAAGTATTTTTCCCTGTACAGAGAGGTAATTATCTGGCTGGTATTTTATTGTTGGCCATTTGCCTGCAAGCAACTCTTCCCATTTAAACCTGCGCCAGCCATTTGCCATCATCACCAAATCAAGATGCTGCTTCACAGAATCTTCATCGTTTGAAAAATAATAAGCAGGGTTGTACACATTGCCTTTTAAATCGCTGGTGAGCAGCAGCGATGAAAAAATATGTTCTTCATTTTTGCCGGCAGGGTTCATGGCGGCATCGGTTATTGCAACAGACAAATTGCTTAACAGCTTTCCGCCCACGTCTATCTGCAAAACACTTCTTGCCCTTTTGGCCATGTTCTGCTCGGCCATATGCAGGTCGGTAACAAAAGAATAATTATTGTTGTTTACAAACACAAGCCTTTCAGCCACCGGAACCATGGCAGCATTAAACACTGTTACCTGCAAAATGCCATCAGGCACACTGTCTGTGGCAAGCGGCACCGTTACTGCTGTTTTTTGCGACAAATTGATAACGGCGGCATATTGCATGCGCTGCTGTGTTTGCCCTACTATGGTAAATTTTTTAAAATCGTCGCTTGCTTCCACAGGCCGCTGCAATGTATAATGAAGCTGCCCGCTAATATAACTTATGTGCAATGCCACGCCTTGTTTTTTTGCCGCAGGCAATATGTTTTCATGCAGCTTGCCTGCTTTGTCTTTCCATATGGCTTTGTATGTTTCGCCCGGCAATGCCTGCAATGCAAATGTGCCCATGCCATCATGCACCGATGCAAAGCTTGTAAGTTTTTTATTCTGGTTGTTTATAATATCGCCTTTCACCTCTGTTGGCACGCCTTCCTGGTTTACGGCTTTAAAAGCAATTGTGCATTCAATGCCTTCAATAATATCGCCGCCTTCGGGGAAAAATGCGATGCTGTATGATTGCGGCGGGTTCTTTTTTGCTGCAGCTTTTGCCGGGATGATATAAATAGGTTTTACGCACAACAGGCTTGAATCGAAATTAAGCATCCATTGTGTGTATGCCCTTATGAACAAATGCGTGTCAGCTAATGAATCCGGCACTGTAAACTCCGATGCAGCGCCTGCCAATGTAATTGGCATCAGCCTTGTTTGCAAAATATTGCCCCCGATGCTTACCAGTTCTGCGTACAAAGTTTTGCTGAAAGGCGCTGTTGCATTATCGGCAGTAATGTATGCTTTGAACCAGATGGTTTCCCCGGAAGCATACACAGCTTTGTCTGTTTGCAGGTACACTTTTTCTTGCGGAAAATTTGTTTCAGCAATGGATAGTATGGAATCTATTTGTGCTTTTGCTGAATGGCTTGTCAGCAAAAGGCAAAATATAAATTGTATTGCGGGTGGGAGGTAAGCGGGCCTTTTCATTTATAACGGAACAATGGGGTTGTTATAGTTTTAAAGGGATAAAGATAGAGAGATTAGTTGTTTCAAACTTATGTTAAATGGGCCTCGGCCTGTTGGGGTTTAGGTGGTTGGCATTAACAATTTGTAAACCGCTTATCCCAACCCGGGGCGGAATACCTTTATGGGCAGTTTTATTTCTTTCCGGCCACTATTCCCATTTTCTTTGTTTTGCCTTAATGCGCTATTTTTTTAAGTCTTCTATTATTAATTTCTTTTGCTTAAAGGTATTTCTCATCGCTTTATCCCTAACTGCAGCATCTGTACTATGAATCAACTCAAAGTATTCAACAGGCACTACCTGCCATGATAAACCATATTTATCTTTGCACCAGCCGCAAGAACCCTCCTCGCCGCCATTGGCGGTAAGTGCTTCCCAATAGTAATCTACTTCTGCCTGGCCTTTACAATTTATTACAAATGATACTGATTCATTGAATTTAAACAATGGGCCTGCCGCAAGAATGCTGAACTCGATCCCTGCTATTTCGATTACAGCTGTTTCAAAGCTGCTGGTATCGCTGCTGAATTCATTTGGCGGGTTTTTAAACTTGCGGTAATCTTTCAGCTTGCCCTCTTTAAAAATGGACAAGTAGTAATCTGCCACTGCTTTGGCATCTTTCTCTACCCATAAACAGGGCGTAATTTTTTGATTTGTATCAGCTATTTTTTTAGGGTTTTTATTGTTTGAACAGGCTGTTGTAAGCATAAGTAAAGAAACTATTGTTGCAGCCCATAAAATGATTGTATTCTTTTTCATTTTTCTACTTATTTAATTGCTGTAATAATGAGCCTAATTCATTTAATGTTGCAGTAAACCCTTCTTTGAATCCCATTTCAATCATTTTCTCCATGCGTTCAAGGGAATCATTGTAAATAGTAATGCTGACTTTTGTTTTTCCATTTTGTTCGCTGAAATTGTAATCCCAGTCAGAACCAGGCAAATAAGGGTTTTCATCTTTGTCTGCAAAGGCATTAAAATATTTAAAATTGGTTTTTGGAGTAATGGAGGTATATTTATGGATAGCCCACATCTCTTGCCCGTCGGGGCTTACCATAGCATAAAACCTTCTGCCGCCAACTTTAAAATCCATAACTTTTGTTTTGGAAACAAAAGGCTTTGGGGCCCACCACTGGTCGAGGATTTCCTGTTTGGTAAAAGCGTCCCATACCAATGATTGCCCGGCTGCAAATTCTCTTGTTACAAATACCGTTTTTGTTGTTTTGTCAACGGTAAAATCAAATAACAGGCTGCTCATTTTTTTCTTTTTTTAATTGTTGATAATACTGTGTCAAGTTGGTTGAACCGGGTTTCCCAAATCTTTTTGAATTGTTCAAGCCATTTGTCTATTTCTTTCATTTTGTCAATTTCAAGGGAGTAATAAATTTCTCTTCCCTGTTGCTCTTGTTTTACAAGTTCGCATTCTGTCAAAATGCGGAGATGCTTTGAAACAGCTTGCCTTGTTGTGTTGAAGTTGTTGGCGATGGCGTTGGGCGTCATAGCCTGTAATGCAATTAAAGTTATGATAGCCCGCCTTGTTGGGTCTGCAATTGCCTGAAAAATGTCTCTGCGCATTTTTGCCTTTTTGTTTTAATGAAACTAATCGGTTGCAAATATATATGCAACTTTTCGGTTTCGCAATTTTTTCACCCAGTTTTTTTTAAAATTTTTGGAAAGCCTGATGGAATCGCCGGATTGCTGAATGCAGTTATAACACAATCCTAAGCCAATCTTGCAAAAAAATGCCTCTTTGCATATCAATAGTTGCTATGCTGCCTTTTAGTATTGTTGGCGAGCCTTAACAATAGCTTTTTCATTCGCTACACAACAACGCTCTCCAACCGCCTCAAATACCCTTCATCAAACCCAGCGCCTAACCCAATCCTTTCCGGCATCACAATTTCCCCCTTGCCGGTATAACCAATCCCGCCAACAACAGGGTCTTCTTCAAACATCAGCGGCGTATCAAAATCACAGTGGATAATCGTACCGCTGCTCAATGCCACATGGGCCGCAGCAGTAAAGCCAACACGGCTTTCTAAAAAACCGCCAATCTGTATTTTTATATCATGTGCTTCTGCCAATGCAATAATTTTTTCAGCGCCGAATATGCCGGACGATTTGCCCAGCTTTACATTAAAGTAATCACAGGCGCCAATACCCCAAAGGCGTTTGGCATCATGTTCGTCACAACAACTTTCGTCGCTCATTATTTTAATGGGGCTTTGTTGTTTTATCAATGGCAATTCCATAAAGGCCCATCTTGGTATAGGCTCTTCGCAATGCTGTATGTTATATGGGTACAGTGCTTTTAAAATATCAATGGCATCAGCTGTATCCCATCCCTGGTTGGCATCAATGCGCACAGGTATTTCCATGCCTACGGCTTCCCGTATTTTTTGTATGCGTTCAATATCGCCATCTTTGGTGCCGCCGAGTTTTACTTTTATCACCTGGAAACCATCGGCTTTTATTTTGGCTGCGTCTAATGCCATTGCACCGGCATCTTTAAAACTCACGGTGTAATCTGTTA
>CAYRRL010000237.1:0-5382 GCA_964426665.1 uncultured Ferruginibacter sp.
AGGCTTTTTACTTCCACTGTTGTTCTGCATGCCTGCACATCAGAAAAATATTCAGCGTAAATTTTATTATAAACAGGAAAATCTTTTTTCATGTTGGTAAGAAAAACAGTCACATCAACAATCTTATCCCAACTGCTGCCGCTTGCTTCTAACACTGCTTTTACATTCGCAAAGCATTGATGTGTTTCTGCCGTAATATCATACTTCACAATGTTCCCATCTTTATCTAATTCTAAACCCGGAATAGAATTATCCTTTGCATTTCTTGAACCGATGCCTGATAAAAATAGCAGATTGCCAACTTTCCTTGCATGCGGATAAGTCCCTAATGGTTTTGCAGCATTATCGGTTTTTATAATTTCTTTACTCATATTTATTTTACCGCCAAGACGCAAAGTCGCTAAGAAAAAACTTTTCGTCTTAGCGCCTTTGCGGTTATTTAAAATTGAATACAAACATTTTTTGGTTCAGTAAAAAATCGCAACGCTTCCCATCCGCCTTCTCTGCCAACGCCAGAATTCTTCATTCCGCCAAATGGTGTTCTTAAATCTCTCAACAACCAACAGTTCACCCATATAATCCCTGATTGAACTTTTGCTGACATGCGATTAGCTTTGCTTATATCCTGTGTCCAAATACTTGCAGCCAAACCGTAATTAGTAGCATTGGCTAATTGCAAAGCTTCTTCTTCTGTTTCGAAAGGTTGTAATGTTACAACAGGCCCAAAAATTTCTTCCTGGTTGGTTTTGCAATTTGGTCCAAGCCCTTCAATGATTGTCGGCTCAATAAAATATCCATTAGCACAACGGCCCTCAACTTTTACTGCATTGCCACCGCATAAAATTTTTCCACCTTCCTGTTTTGCAATTTCAATGCAGCTCATCACTTTTTCAAAATGCGCCTTGCTTACAATAGCACCTTGTTTGGATGTTTCACTCAACGGGTCACCGACAGGTTGCTTCTTTGTTATGTCGATGAAATGCTGCTTAAATTCTTCGTATGCTTTTTTCTCAATCAATATCCTGCTGCCACATAAACATATTTGCCCTTGGTTACCAAATGAAGAGCGGATTATTTCTTTGAATAATTTTTCCCAATCACAATTAGCAAAAATGATTGTAGGATTTTTACCACCGAGTTCCAGTGATAACTTTTTAAACATCGGAGCTGCAATAGAGGCAATTCGTTCGCCAGCTCTTGTGCTGCCTGTAAAAGATATCGCCTTAATTTCTGGATGCTTTATGATTGCTTCGCCGCAATTTGGGCCATCACCATGAACAATATTTAAAACACCATCTGGTAAACCAGCTTCTTTACAAATTTTTCCTAAGAGAAAAGATGTAACAGGAGTTACCTCACTTGGTTTTGCAATTACACAATTACCTGCTGCCAATGCAGGGGCAATCTTCCATGTAAATAAATACAATGGCAAATTCCACGGGGAGATGCAGCCTACCACACCAATAGGTTGGCGCAAAGTATAATTAATAGCACTCTTGTCATTAGTAGAATGGCTTTCGCTTGAAAAGTGCATAATGCCCGTTGCAAAAAAACGAAAGTTGTCTGATGCTCTTCTTATATCAACTTGTTTGCTCAGCCAAAGCGGCTTACCATTATCGTTGGTTTCAGCTAATGCCAATTCATCTAAATGCTCATCAATCAGGTACGCAATTTTATTGAGGATATGAAATCTTGTTTCTGCTGATGCATTACTCCATTCTGGAAAAGCTTTTTTTGCAGCATGTACTGCAACGTCAATATCTTTTTCGTTGCTATTTGGAACCTGGTAATATACTTCAGCCGTAGCAGGATTAACGCCATCTAAAAACTTACTGCTTAGTGGAGCAATAAAGTTTCCTCCAATATAATTTTCTAAATGATAAGGTATTTCAAGTTTCATCATTACATTTTATTACATGCTTCCTGTCCTTCCTCCATCAACAGGAATATTTACTCCATTGATATAAGATGCTGCAGGCGATGCTAAAAATGCAACCACATTCGCAATTTCAGTTGCATCTGCAAAACGGTTCATTGGAATTTCTTTTTTCATTTCTTCTTCCACCGCATCAACAGTACTGCTTTTTTTGTTTGCATTGTTTTGAATAATGCTTTGCAAACGTTGTGTGCTGGTTGCACCGGGCAATACATTATTTACGGTGATATTAAATTGCCCTAATTCATTCGCCATCGTTTTGCTCCAGCTTGCCACCGCACCACGAATGGTATTAGATACGCCTAGGTTCGGCAATGGAACCTTTACAGAAGTTGAAATGATATTAATTATCCTTCCATAACCTGCCGCTTTCATTGAAGGCATTACAGCCTTTGCAAGAATATGATTACAAATTAAATGACGGTTGAATGTATTGATGAAATCCTCTTCTGCTGCACTAGCAATTGGCCCGCCTGCAGGCCCGCCGGAATTATTAATTAAAATATGGACTGCATTTTTCGAAACAAATCCTTCAATTGCCTGCTTTACCGTTTCAGGTTTATCAAAATCAGCAACTAAATAACTATGTTGTTGTTTAAATGAAGTGTCTAATTGTTTAATAGCTTCTTTTAATGAATCTTCATTTCTTGCCATTAAAATACAAGTGGCTCCCAATTTTGATAATTCAATTGCTGAAGCCAATCCAATCCCTTGTGTACTGCCGCAAACCACGGCCGTTTTTTGCTGAAGCGATAAATCCATTGCGGCAAGTTTTAGAAAAATCAAACTTAGTCAAAATGTTGTAATTTTCGATTTCTATGAACGATTGCTGTTTTATTTAATTTAAAAATATTCTCATGCCAGTAGCTGCTCCTTTCAATTTGAAAAAATGGATTGATGAAAACCGGGCTTTACTAAAGCCGCCTGTGGGTAACCAATGTGTATATAAAGACGCAGAAAATTTTATTGTAATGGTGGTTGGCGGTCCTAATGCCCGTAAGGATTATCATTACAATGAAAGTGAAGAACTGTATTACCAGGTGGAAGGCAATATTGTTTTGAAGATAATTGACGAAGGTGTACCAAAAGATATTCCAATTAATGAAGGCGATATGTTTTTACTACCTCCCAAAACGCCACATTCACCTCAACGTGGACCTAATACTGTTGGCCTGGTAATTGAAAAAGTGAGAGAAGATGAGAAAGACGGCTTCTTGTGGTTTTGTGAAAACTGCGGAAACAAATTATATGAAGAGTATGAAGTAGTACATGATATTGTAAAACAACTGCCTCCAATCATGAATGGCTTTTACAGTGATGAACATAAACGTACTTGTAGTAAGTGTGGAAGCGTAATGTCTCCCCCAATAAAAAAAGGATAAATAAATACAAGGTTTCTTGTTATTCGTTTGCCGTTTCTCGTTTTTATTATTTAGGGATTTCAAAGTACCGTAGAAGGTTTAAATATTTGAAGTGCTGACAAACGGGAAACAAATAACGGCAAACGAGAAACCAGAAACGGTTCTTAAAGCAAAATGAAAATAGATATACATACCCACATAATGCCGGACAAAATGCCCAATTGGGTACAAAAATTCGGTTATGGAGAATTTATTCATTTAGAACACAGGAACTGCAAAGCCTGCATGATGAAAGGCTCTACACTTTTCCGTGAAGTAGATGCTAATTGTTTTGATGCAGACGTAAGATTGAAAGAAATGAATGAAACAGAAGTAGCTGTGCAGGTTCTTTCAACTATTCCTGTTTTATTTAATTATTGGGCAAAGCCGAAAGATGGTTTAGAGACTTCAAGGTTTTTCAATGACCATATTGCCGATACGGTTGTCAAAAATCCAAAACGTTTTATTGGTATTGGAACTGTTCCATTGCAGGATGTTGATTTAGCTATTGCTGAAATGGAACGTTGTGTTTCTGAATTAAAAATGCCGGGACTGGAAATTGGCAGCAACGTAAACGGAGAAAATTTATCTGATAAAAAATTCTTTTCGTTTTATAAAAGAGCCGAAGAGCTTAGCTGTGCTTTGTTTGTTCACCCATGGGAAATGATGGGAGAGCAGCAGATACAGAAATACTGGCTGCCATGGCTGGTAGGAATGCCAGCTGAAACTTCAAGAGCAATTTGTTCCATGATATTTGGTGGTGTGTTAGAAGCATTCCCTAAACTACGTGTTGCCTTTGCACATGGTGGTGGAAGTTTTCCGTTAACAATAGGAAGAATAGAACATGGATTTAATGTGCGACCCGATTTAATGCAAGTTGATAATGTAATAAATCCAAGAGATTATATTGGAAAATTCTGGATCGATAGTTTAGTGCATGATGAAAAAGCAATGAACTATATTATTGATGTGATGGGGGAAGATAAAATTTGTTTGGGTAGTGATTATCCTTTTCCATTGGGGGAGCATGTGCCGGGGAAATTGATTGAAGAGATGAATTTTGCAAATGAATTGAAGGAAAAATTGTTTTATAAGAATGCTCAGGACTGGCTGAAGCTTTAAATCTTGTTCCTCGTCTCTCGTTTGACGTTTCTTGTTTCTCGTTGTTAAGCTCTTTTAGGTTTCATTCAGTCAGCAGGTTTGGGTAGTCACTAATAATCCCATTCACGCCCATTGCTTTTAACTCCTTAATTTTTTCTTTTTCATTTACCGTCCACGGAATTACTTTTATTTTTTGCTGGTGGCATTTCTCAATTAGTTCTTTTGTCACTAAAGAATTATCAGGACTATACACAGTTGGTATAAAACCAAGTTGGCTTAATTGGTCTTCCAATGTTCTCTTATCGTAATCTTCAATAAGCAATACGGCAGGAATAGCTGGATAATTTTTATGCAGGTACTGTAATGTTCTTATGTCAAATGATTGTATCATCACCCATTGCTCCATTTGTTTTTCTTTAATCACTTTCATCAGCATATCAACAAATGCAGCAGGTGCTGGATGATAAGTATTGTCTGTTAATGGAGTTGACTTTGTTTCGATGTTGAAATAAGGGAAAGGCCGGTTGTGTGTTTGCATGTAGTCTTTCACTGCATCAAACACTTGGGCAAGGCTTGGTTTGACCGCTGTTATTTTTTTCTGTTGAGGAAAACGGGGATGAGATTTTAATCCTACATCATATCGCTGGGTTTCCTCGAAAGTCATTTTATAGATGTTGTAATTCTTTTCATCCTTTTCTTCAATATAGCTTTCAAAATGTTGCCCCCGCATTACAGTTGTTATCTCATGATTAAAAAATGGCTCATGCGAAAGAATGGCAACGCTGTCTTTTGTAAATACAACATCCATTTCTAATGTAGTTACTCCTAAATCAAGAGCATGTAACATTGCAGGAATAGTATTCTCTGGCATTAATCCACGGCATCCACGATGGCCTTGTTTGTCAAATGTTACAGGAAATGTAGTTGGATTAACTGAACTCATTT
>CAYRRL010000238.1:0-5357 GCA_964426665.1 uncultured Ferruginibacter sp.
ATTACAGTTAAGCAGGCTTCCATTCGTTGCAAAATAATTGTTGCCCCTTACAAGTGTGTTGCAAAGAGCAGTTGTGTTTACAGAGCCATCAATTGCTGTTGCATTTATACACTCGTCATTTGCAGGCGGTGTTGTTGATGTGGTGATGCAAATATCGTAGCTGCCTTCCCCTGCACCAGTTGCATGGCTGTACACTCTTACATAATACCAATTCCCAATGCTCAGCCCTGTTAAAAAAGCTTCTTCTGAAGTACTGCCAGATGTGTTATTGGTACAAGCAATAGAACTCATGCCGCCACAAAAACCATAGAATATTTCTATAACAGCATCATCAATACCGTTTACTGCCGCAGGTGTAACCCGTATTGTGTGGTTGGTGGCTGTTGCCTGAAATACATACCAGTTATTGTCATCAGCATCACCCACACAACCTGGATTGTTAGATGACCCAGTAATGATTGTGCTGCCTGTTGTTGGTGCGGCACAGTTTTCATCAGTATTTGGTATCAGCGTTTCAACGTAATTGCAGTTGTCATTATAAGATGTGATACATATTGTAAAATCCCCATTGCCACTATTATCCCCTGCGCTATAGACCCTGAAATAATAAACATTCCCTGGTACTAAACCAGTTAAAAATTTTTCTTCCGCTGCATTGCCAATAGTATTATTGACACAAGCCATAGCCCACATACCGGAGCAATCGCCGTAGAATGTTTCCAGCACTATATCATCAATGCCATTTGTTTCGGCAGGTGTAACAGTAATTTTTTGTGTTGCTGAAATTGCAGTGAACTTATACCATACATCATCATCATTAAATCCTGCACATGCCGCCAATAAAGATTGTGTAGCACCTGTTGTGCTGCCTGCTATTGTTGCATCGCAGGTGTTGTGTGGGTTAACTGTAACTGTTGTGGCACTTTCACATTCATCATTATTGTTTGAGCTAAGGCATATAGTAAATGCCCCTTTAGCTATCAATAAGTTTTCCTGGCTATATACTTTTAGGTAGTAAGTATTGCCAATAATTAACCCGGTAAAGGTGTTTTCTTCTACGCTGCTGCCAATTGTGTTATTGATACAGGCATTTATGTTTAATGAATTGCAGTCGTTGCCTTCAAAAAACTGGAAGGCAATGTCATCAGCTCCATTTACAGTAGCCGGTGTTACCGTTATTTTTTGTGAAGGAGCAATTGCTGTGAACTTATACCACACCGCATCATCAATATATAAAAACGTTTGATTGGTGCAGTCTGCATTGCCTCCGTTTGTACCAAAGTTTGTATTGCCAGTTGTAACAGCATCACAGGATGAGGAAGAGTTGATGGTTAATTCTTCAGCATGAGAGCAATCATCGTTAGGTGTAGCAATACAGATATCGAAACCGCCTTTGTAAGCATATTCATCAAAAAGGCTGTACACCCTCACGTAAAATGTATCGCCAATCACCAGGTTTGTTATTACCTGTTGTGCTGGGGCATCTGTAGTATTAGCCACCACACAATTAAGCTCTGTTAATGTGCCACAATTACCAGAGAACACCTGGAATGCTGTGTACTGCTGAATGCCATTTACTGCTGTAGGCGATACTGTAATAATATGATTAACCGATGTAGCTGCAAATTTGTACCACACATCATCATCCGCATTTACGCCAAAGCAGCCTGGCCCGGGCTGGCTTGATGCAGTTGCGCCGATAGTAGTGCCAGCAGTAACATTGCTACACTGGCTTGTAATATTTGTTGTTAGTACCACTGCATCTGCACATTCATCATTTACTGGTGGCAGTGGCAAATAATAGGCGCAAATACCTGCTGAAGAAAATTTTGCAGGGTCGTTGTCAGTGGTAAATACCCTGAAATAATAATCTGTGGAAGCAGTGGTATTTATTTGAAAAGTAAAAGGTGCCCCAAACCAGTTGAGGCCAGTATAAGTATTGCAGCTTATTGGTGTTAATACCCCACAAGAACCAGCATAAGCCTGTACGGAAATGCCACTGTTATTAGAGCTAAAGCCATTTACTACTTCAATACGAACAGCCCGGTTTTCATTACTGGTGAATTTAAACCAGATATCATCGTCAGTGCCCGAAGCATTACAATCAGGTGCAGGTGTATTGCTGCTTTGCGTAGCACCTAATGTGTTCCCATAAGCCTGAATACTACAACTGCCATCTCCTAATGTTACTTCCATAGCATTATCACAATCGTCATTTGCCGGCGCAGGTGTAAGCGTGTGGGCATAGATATAAAAATCAGTAACTACAGCCGGGTTGGGGTCAGTTGTAAACACCCGGATATAATAAGTGCTTCCTGCTATCGCATTTATATTTAAGTACGCCATAGCAATGCTGGTTGTTGCACAATCAAGCAAAGAAAGGCTTGCACAATTCCCTTCGTAGGCCTGTGCAACGATATTAGTATTGCTAAGTGCGTTAAACCTTATCATTGTGTTGCCTGTGGAGGCAGCCGTGAATGTGTACCAAACATCATCATTAATGCCATCTGCTTCACAAGCAGGTAATGGTGTTGTGCTGCTTTGTGTGCTGCCGTCTGTAGTGCCATATTGCCCAAAAGAAGTATAATTGTTGATATCTCCAACGGTTAACTCTTTTGCAGAAATACATTCGTCATTGCTTATTATGTAAGCACAAAAACTGAATGATTTGTATTCAGCAGGGTTGTTCAGCGGTGAAAATAATCTCAGGTAATAAGTTGTTCCCCCAAACACACGCAAGGTAAATGGGCTTGTAGTAGGCACAGCATAAGAGCAGCTTATTTGAGAAAGCAAAGAGCAATCAGTGCCAGTATCAATTGACATACTCAGGAAATTATCAGTGCCGCCGGTTATATTGCTGAATTGTATTTGTACTATGCCTGATTGGGCAGCCGTAAATTTATACCATACATCATCATCGTATGCTCCTCCGGCAAAGTCGCAGGAAGGGGCAGGGGATGTATTGCTTTGTGTGGCATTTTCCGTAGTGCCATTGATAACATTACTACAGGTGTTGGTACCTAATGTTATTTCTATTGCATTTTCGCAATCGTCATTAGCTGGGGCTTGCGAAAATGCAATACTTGTAATGAAAAGTAAAATACATAGAATAGGCAATAACTTTTTCATAATAGAAAGTTGATTGGTATAAGAAATTAATTTTTACAAAACCGCAGCTACACAGGGTGTGCAAATTTTAACAGGGAAGGAGAAGTGTAAAATAGAAAGCGAATAATTAAGGGTGTTATGCCAAAGGGTATAAAATTATGCCATCTTATATTTTACAATTGTAAAGGTATTTCCTCTGATATTGCAATAAAACCTAACATTTCTTAGGGGCAGAGGAGTGGGCTTAGTGAATGGTACCAAGCGGAATGGAGAATGTTAATTTGGTTCCTTGCCCGGGTGCGGTTGCCAATCGATAACTGCCATTCAAATTATCAACCCTCTTTTTATAATTCAGTAAACCATTCCCATTTCGCTTTACAGTATCAGGGTTAAAGCCTTTGCCATTATCTGCAACTGTGAACTGTAGTTCTTTTGTAATGCTGCATTCAATGGTAATTGTAGTTGCTGCAGAATGTTTAATAGCATTGTTCACAGCTTCCTTTAGCAGCAAATAAATATTACGGCATTCTTTCCAGCCAAGTGTGATGGAAGGAATAGTTTCTGGCAAGTCACAAATAAATTCCATACCTGCATTGCTTGCCATTTCGCTGCACTGGCTACGGGTGTAATAGATCAGTTCTTCCAGTTGTTGATTTCCCTGGTTAAGGCTCCAGATTATTTCATTCATCTTCTCCACAGATTCATCGCTAAGGGATAATATTTTATCCATCTCCTCTTTATTTGAATTGCTGACTTCTTTCATTGCTGCAGTAATATAGCGTATGCGGCTAAGCCCTGCGCCAATATCGTCGTGCATGTCGGCGGCAATGCGCTGGCGTTCTGCTTCCAGTGCTTTTTCTTTTTCAAGCAGTGCTTTTTGCTGTTGCGGTTTATGCATGAAATAATTCCTTACAATAAAAAATATAATGGCCAGCGATAGTGCTGCTGCCAGCAGGATGAACCACCATGTTTTGTACCATGGTGTGGCAATGCTGAAATGAAAGGTGTTGCTGTTGATATAATCGCCTGTTGCTGTATTCAGCACCCTTGCCTGTAATGTGTATTGCCCGGTCGGCAAATGGTAAAATGTGATGGTATTGCCTGTTACCTGTTGCCAGTTGTTGTTATTGTTTCCGGTAGCCAGTAAATATTCATATCTCCTTTCGCTTATTCTATTTTCAATATCCACAAGCGAAAACGAAAACTGCAGGTTGTTTTCATCTGGCCGCAATAATAATGTATTGCCTGCTGTAAAAAGAAAGGGCTTGTTGTTTACACTTACATCTTCCAGCACCAATAATGCCTTGGCTGTTATTCTTCGCTCCAGCAAAGCACCTGTATTTATTTTGTATAAATAATTTTCTTTGTTGAAATAAAGCGATGTATCGCTTTTGTCAAAAAACAAATAGCAATTTTCAAAGCCGCTAAAGGGTAACCCGTCTTTTTCAGTAAAAGTGATGAATTTATCTGTGGATGCAAGCAGGCAGCACAAACCTTTGGGTGTGGGTATCCATATATTATCATGTGCATCGGCCACCATGTTGTCAAAAATATTATAGGGCAGGCCATCCGCTGCTTCATAGAGTTTACCTTTTTTAGTTTCAAGATTGTACCTTATAAGGCCAAGCGCTTCATATGCAAGCCAAAGGTTTTGCTTGCTGTCAATAATATGGTTTTGCAACGGGCTATAATGAATATCTGTGCGGCCTAGCAGGCTGTCCATTTTCCATGTTTCAAATTGCTGTTGTTGTTTTTTCCAAACTAAAATTTTAGCATCTTTATTTACAGTAAAATAAATATTGCCGTTTTTATCCTCTGCTGCTTTGTTGAGGTAGCCAAAATTAAAAGGGCTGGGATTGTTTTTCCTTCGGTATTGCACACATTCATTTGTTCCTGCCTTTTGCCTTACAAGTCCATTGCCATTATTGATACTGTACCACACATCGCCGTTAGTGCTTTGATATACCAGGGTTATTAGTTCTGCCCCATGATAATACGGAGCGATAAATGATGGTTGTGTGATGCTGTTATTGGCAGGGTTGAAAGCAAGCAGTTTTACATTGTTGTTATTATTGGCATATCTGCCGGTTGTACTGTTGCCATATAGATAAACCTGGTTGTTTACAGGCACTGCACCCCAGCAATATTGAATAATGTTGCTGTCAATAATTTGTAACTGGCCCATGCAGCTTGATGGACGCTACACCATCTTTAATGGCGAAATTTATAATCACACAGAGACTGGTATT
>CAYRRL010000239.1:0-5342 GCA_964426665.1 uncultured Ferruginibacter sp.
ACTTTTAAAAAATCACGGAAGAAAACAATAAGCTGGTTGTCCCTTGTATCGGCTGTAAGGCTTGCTTTCCCTTCCAGAACCACTGCAATAAAATCTATTAAGCGAAGCACCAGCCAAATAAACGAAACAATGATGATGCCCGGGCCAACACGTGAAAAGATATCTTTAGTGCTATGCCCGTAAATTTCATAATTCAAATCAGAAGGGAAACTGAGTTTGTCGATGGCAAACACAGAAATAACGATTGCCAAAAACCACTTGAATGGCTCCACCACTAAATCCAGAAAACTCTTCCTGTCCAAAGTTTTCCAAAACCGTTTGGCGATTTTGTAGATTACAGAAACAAGGTAATGCGACAAATACCTTTTTACTATCAATACAAAAAGAATAATGCCGGCAACAACCAGATAGCTTCTTACAGTGTTGTCAAAATAAATTTCATCCAAAAAATCCATGGCGTAAAATTAGTTAATTGCCGTTAACAGGGTTTACCGAAAACACCTGCAGGCCTGTATCGTTGAGGAGGTAAATTTTATTATTCATGGCTTTTGCCTGCATGGCATTGTTAAAATAAAGCGGCAGGTTATAATCCTTCAATTCAAGCGAGCCGGTTTTGTATTGGTGCAATGTATTGTCAGTAAAGCCATACAGGGTTTTGTTCAGCACTTCAATATTTTTCCAATTGGCAAAGGGCAGTTTGCTTTTTAATGAGCCGTAAATATCAAAAATAAAAAAGCCTTTGGCGGGGTCGTACATGTTTACGAAACCATCCTGGTCAATTATTTGCAATGGCGAAGGGATGGTATCAAAAATAAGCCTGCAGTCAACGGTTTCAGAAAGCACATCGCCATTTTCGCCAATCTTTTTCAATTTGGCATCGCCTTCATCAAATACCCAAATATTGTTGTCGTATGAAGTGGCAATAGCTTTTACGTTGATGATGTTTTGTTTGCGCAGGTTAATAACATTGCGGGCCATTAAAAAGCGGTCGAGCACAACAACAGTTGAAAAATTTTGATAGTAGAGGAGAAGCTTCAAAGGGTTGGTAGCGTCTATGTAAAACAGCTTGCCATATTTCCGCACATCATTGAATATGCCAACGGAATCGCCCCTGCTGTTTAGTTTTTTTAATTGGTTATTATTGCTGACAAGGTAAATGTTGTCAAGATTGTCAACATTGAAATAGGTAAAATTTCCCGGGATATTTTTTGAAAAAATGAAAACCGAATCTTGTGCAAAACAATTTGCTGCAATGATGCAGGGTATTAGCAACAGGAATATTTTTTTTGCCTTTCTCAATTTTTGTAATGCAATAATAAAGTTGTGCTGCCATCAAAAACGGCATAACTGTTGAAATTAATCCAGTCGCCCAAGTTTATATAGCGGCTGTCTTCTTTCAATGGAAAATCAATTACCAGGTGGCGGTGCCCAAAGATAAAATAATCAAAATGCTCTTTCTGCAATGTTTCCTTGCAAAAAGTTATCAGCCATTCGTTCTCTTCGCCGGCAAATTTTTCTTCTGCCTGCCCGTTCCTGCTTTTACGGGAAAAATAATTGGCAATGCCCATGCCGATAGCCGGGGGCAAAATACCAAACAACCATTGGCAGAAGGGGCTGCGGAATATTTTTTTCAAAAATTTATATTTATGGTCGCCGGGCCCAAGCCCGTCGCCGTGGCCTATATAAAACCTTTTTCCATTAAATTCAAAAACAGCAGGCTCAAAATATACCTGCATGTTTAGCTCCTTTTGAAAATAGTCCCTTATCCACATGTCATGGTTGCCAACAAAGAAATGGAGCTTGATGCCGCTGTCGGATAACTCGGCCAGTTTGCCCAGCAGCCTTACAAAACCTTTTGGCACCACAGCCCGGTATTCAAACCAAAAATCAAACATATCGCCTGCCAGGAAAACTTCCTGTGCATCATGCTTTATAGTATCTAAAAAAGCCACAATTGTTTTTTCCCTTTGCAGGCTTGCGCCTGCATTGGGCGTGCCGAGATGGAAATCGGAAAGGAAGTAGATTTTTTTATTGGGCTGTAACTGCAAGTTGAACAATTTAGATAGATACGCTGATTGAACTCATTTAAACGGGTGTGGCAGATAAAAATAATCCGATTTATCAGCCCTAATCCGCTCAAACCGTATTTCTATATTAAAGAACCAAAAATAACCAGTTTCAACTAACTTTTATATTTTGTGAGGCAATGGTATTGATTTACTCCATACACAGCACGCCTAGGCTTGCATATGCCTGTTCATTTATTTTCAAAGAACACTTGCAGCAGGAGTTTGCCATTACTAATGATGTTTCAGCATTCTGCCAGTATGATGGGGCGAAAATAAATTACTCTGCACAGCGTATAGCAGATGAGTTTTGGATTGAAAGCACTTCCCTGCTATTTGAAAAGGGTATCCATCCCCAGCCAATACAGTGTTTTGAAACAAATGGCCACAAAGCATTTTTTAAAAAAGAGAACAGCGATTTTGCCTTTGACATTTTTGCAGCCACGTTTTACCTGCTAAGCCGCTACGAGGAATACCTGCCGCATGAAAAAGATATATATGGAAGATACAGCCATGAAAATTCAATTGCTTTTAAAGAAAGTTTTTTAAATATACCGTTGATAAATACCTGGGCTATCAATTTTGCTGAAGCAATCAAAACAAGATACCGAATTTTCAATTTTCAATTTTCAATTTTCAATTTTCTTCCGACTTATGATATTGATATTGCTTACGCCTATAAACATAAAGGGCTGGCCCGGAATATTGGCGGCTATTTAAAATCGCCTTCTGTGGAAAGAATGAAAGTTGTGCTGGGCGTGCAAAAAGACCCTTTTGATGCTTATGAATGGATGGATAATTTTCATCAGCAGCATAGCCTTTCGCCGCTTTATTTTTTTCTTGCTGCACAAAAAAATGCGGTGTATGACAAAAATATTTTGCCGGACAACTTTGCATTTCTTCGTTTGGTGAAACATCATGCAGCCAAATACGAAATTGGCATTCACCCAAGCTGGCAAAGCGGCGATAATTTTTTATTGCTGAAGCAGGAAAAAAAATTATTGGAACATATTGCTGATAAACACATCACTAAGGCAAGGCAACATTACATCCGTTTTCATTTGCCATCAAGCTACAGAAGGTTGCTGGAGGCCGGCATTACAGATGATTACTCCATGGGCTATGGCAGCATTAATGGCTTCAGGGCTTCTGTGGCTTCATCTTTTTATTGGTACGATTTGGAAAAAGATGAACAAACACATTTACGTGTCCATCCATTTTGCTATATGGATGCCAACTCATACTACGAGCAAAAATTTTCTGCCGTAGAAGCATTTAAAGAGATGCTTCATTATTTAAAAGCATGCAAAGAAGTAAACGGGCAACTTATCACTATCTGGCACAATAATTTTTTAGGCACAGCAAAAATGTATGCAGGCTGGCGTGAATGCTACGAACAATTTATACTTCAGGCTCTGCGGCAATGATTTTTTTGCTTTTTCTTATGCTGTAATTAACAAGGAACACGCCAAGCAATGTAACTACAGCTCCCCATATAATGTTGGAATTGAGTTTTTCATTTAATAAAATGTTTGCCACTACCATAGCTACTAAAGGGTTGATGTAAGCATATAAGGAGAATAACGCAGCAGGCAATGTTTTCATTGAATATACAAATGCAGCGTAAGTAATTAATGACCCGGCAATGACCAAGTAAGCTATAGCAGCCCAGCCGCCCCCTGGTATTTGTTGCAATGGAGTATGCTTGTTAAAGAACAGCGCCATTAAGTACAGCAATGCAGAACTGATAAACATTTGCCAGCCGATAGAATAGTAAGGGTCAATGCTGTTTTTCTTTCTTGCAATTATAATGGAGCCAATGCTCCACGCCAGCATAGCTGCAAAAGATAAAAAGGCACCAAAGAAAAAACCAGCTGGCCTTATGCCATGAAAAGCATTTTCGTAAAACACAATGAATGTACCGCCAATGCCCAATAACAACCCAATGAAAGTAAGCACCGACACTTCCCTGTTTTTAAAGAAAGCCATTTCAATCAGCACAACGCTTAATGGGTACAAAGCGCCAATCAAACAACTTAAACCTGTTGGTATATAATCAAGGCTCCAGGTGCTGAGCCCATTAGCGCCAACAAACATGAGCAGGGAGAGTATCAATAAAAAACCAAACTGTTTTATAGTAGGCAGTTTCATTTTTTTGTACAGCATAAAGAACAGCACAAAACAAAGCCCTGCAAAAAACTGCCGCAGTGCTGCCATTTGAAAAGCAGGGACTTTTGAAACGCCAATTTTGCTGGCTACCCAGGTAGTGCCCCATACAATGCTGGTGGTGCATAGCGCAATGTAGCCGCCTGTTTTATTGTTGTAGTTGTTCAAAAAAAGAAATAGCTATACTAATGTTTAAAATGCCTCAGCCCTGTAATCACCATTGCCAAATTATTGTCCTTGCAATATTGGATGGAATCATTGTCACGGATAGAACCGCCGGGCTGTATGAATGATGCGATGCCTTCTGTATGTGCAATCTTTACGCAATCATCAAAAGGGAAAAAAGCATCGCTTGCCAATGCAGCGCCTTTCAAATCAAAATTGAACTGCTTTGCTTTTTCAATGGCGTGTCGCAGCGAATCTATTCTGGAAGTTTGCCCACAGCCCTTGCCTATTAATTGTTTGTTTTTGATTAGGGCTATAGCATTGCTTTTTAAATGCTTGCATACAAGGTTGGCAAAGGCCAGGTCTGCTTTTTCTGCTGCGGTTGTTTCCCTTCCGCCGCTTTCTTTCCATTCGGCATAGTTGCCTTCATCAAGGCCTTGTACCAGCACGCCATTCAAAACAGATTTGTACTGTTCCATAACCTTCGGCTGCGATTTTAGCTGCAACAGTATTCGGTTCTTCTTCGATTTTAATACAGCCAATGCATCTTCATCAAATAGTGGCGCAATAAGCACTTCAAAAAATATTTCATTGATGGCATCGGCAGTTGCTTTGTCTATTGTGCTGTTGCAAACCAATACGCCGCCAAAAGCGCTTTCGGGGTCGCCCGCCAATGCAGCATCCCATGATGCTTTTACGGTTTCCCTTTGGGCTGCGCCGCATACGTTGGTATGTTTTATAATCGCAAAAGTTGTCACATCAAATTCTTTTATCAGTTGCATTGCAGCATCTGCATCCACCAAATTGTTGTAGGATAATTCTTTTCCATTTAGCTGTGTAAATAATTTGTTCAAATCGCCATAAAACACGCCGGATTGATGCGGATTTTCGCCATAGCGCATTGGCTTTGGGTTGGCAACCGATTCCAAAAAGTATAAAGGCTCT
>CAYRRL010000240.1:0-5330 GCA_964426665.1 uncultured Ferruginibacter sp.
AATTATTAGAGAAAAGAAAGTTTTTAATTGATGATGAAGAGAGCATCAACATATTAATAGCAGATAATAAAGAGCTTATTAATTTTTCTAAAAAAATAGCGCTGGAACTATACCAGTTAACGAATAATGATAAATATTTGGACGATGCCATTAACCTGCATGAATCTGGTTTGTACAACCGCATAAGGGCAACGCTTGACAAACAAAAGGCTGTTCAATTTTCAAACCTGCCAGCCGCAGTATATGAGGAGGAAAAAAAATTAAAGGCTGCCATACCTGCATCGCTTGAAGGGCGAAGGGAAAATACTGTATTGATGAGCGCTTATGTGGCAGCAACAACGAAATGGCAGCAACACCTTGATAAAATAAAAGCAGAATACCCATCGTACTACAAAATGCGGTACGAAACTATTTTTAAATCCCTGCCGCAATTGCAGGCTTCGCTGCCCGGTGCAACTACAGTAATAAGGTATTTTTTTATTGACAGCAGCCTTCATGCATTGGTACTTGATAAAAGCAGCAAGAGAATTATTGATTTGGATGCAACTGGCATCAATGAAAAAATAAACAACCTGATGTTGCAATCAATTGAGAATGAAAAAAGCAATACTGCTATTTTCTATCAATTGCATGAGTCATTATGGAAGCCATTGGCAAAAGGTATCCGCACAAAAAATATTACCGTTATCCCGGATGGCATTTTGTACAACGTAAGTTTTGATTTGCTTGCACCAGTTCCAATAAAAACATACAGCGAATTATTAAAAACCAGCCTGCTGGCATCTCACAATATAACTTACCACTACAGTTTGTTTATGGTGGGCAGTGCCGCCGCCATTGAAGCAAAAAATAATTATGTAGCATTTGCCCCGGGATTTTCTGATGAAAATAAAGCAGCTTATCAGCAATCAGTAAAAGACAGCAGCAGGCTTGACAGGCAGTACCTGGCGCTTTTGCCACAACCTTATACAAAAAGCCTTGTTGAAAAAATGCAGGGTAAATTTGGCGGCGATATATTTATTGATAATAATTCCACGCAAGTTTCCTTCAAACAAAATGCAGGCAACAATAAAATTGTACATATCGGTACACATGCAGAATTTAATAATGAAAAACCGGAATTGTCACGACTGATATTTTCCAAAAATACTGACAGCAGCGGGGACAATAATTCGTTGTTCCTCTATGATATTTATAATTGCAACATAAATGCAGGGCTTGCAATACTTACAGCTTGTGAATCTGGCAAGCCTGGTTATGAGGACGGAGAAGGGATGGTATCATTAGCACATGCGTTTAATTATGCAGGCAGCAAAAGTATTTTAACGAGCATTTGGCCCGTTGATGAACAGTCTGCCAGTTTTATCACCGAAAAATTTATAGAAAACCTCGCTGCAAGAATGCCTGCCGGGGAAGCGTTGCAACAGGCAAAACTGGCGTATTTGCAGCAGGCTGATGGGAGAATGAAATCACCGGTGTATTGGGCCGGGCTTGTACTGATGGGTGATGCTGGCACATTGCTGCTTGAGCCAAAAAGCAATAATGGAAAATGGCTTTGGGCAGCAGGGATATTGTCAGCACTCGCCGCTGTAATTTTATTCAGGAGCAAAAGGCAAGCAGCATAAGTTATCTGTAAAAACATCCCAGTGTGCCAAAACCTCTTTATAACCTTCCGCTAAATTTTACTGTGATATATTTGCCGGAAATTATTACATCAGCATGGAGCATTTATTCACCAGCGAAAGCATCATCAGTTTTGTTGTCCTCGTCATATTAGAAATCGTACTTGGAATAGATAATGTGATTTTTGTAAGCCTTATAATGAACAGGCTTCCGCAGAAAGGCATCCCAAGAGCAAGAAGGGCGTGGATGATAACCGGCATTATTGTAAGAAGCCTGATGCTGATGGGGCTTGGGTGGCTGCTGGCACAAAAGGGGAAAAATATTTTTTCTATAGGTGATAAAGGTTTTGACCTGGCAAGTATTGTAATGCTTGCAGGCGGCTTGTTCCTTATTTATAAATCAGTGAAAGAAATACATGGCAAGCTTGAAGGCGAAGACCATACACATACATTAAATAAACCATCGTTAAAATTGGGACAGGCTATTCTTCAAATTATGTTGATTGATGCAGTGTTCTCTTTTGACAGCATCATTACTGCCGGAGGCACAGCCGAGCATGTTGAGATTATGATTGCTGCTGTGGTGATTGCCATGATTGTGATGTTCCTCTTTAGCCCGGCTATTGCAGGCTTTGTGCAAAAGCATCCTACAATTAAAATGCTGGCGCTTTCTTTTTTGGTAATGATTGGGCTAAGCCTGGTGATTGAAGGCTGGGACAGTGAAAAAGCGCATGGCCTGCATTTGAAAAATTATATCTACTTCGGCATGGCGTTTTCTTTTGGCGTGGAAATGCTGAATATGGTGATGAGGAAACGGGGCGAAAGAAGGCGTGTGGTGCAGTTGAATGAGCCCAAGCTTGATGAACCACAAGAGGGGTATTCAGACGAGGCGAAGTAATGTAGCTGCTACAACACCGGCGGTTTCTGTCCTCAATCTTGTATCGCCTAAAGCAACAGGGGTAAAATTATTTTTCAAAGCAAGCGCAATTTCTTCTTTTGTAAAGTCGCCTTCTGGCCCAATTAAAATTGCTGCATTGTTAAATTGTTTAATTGTTGATAACTGCACCTTTTTATTTTCATCTTCGCAATGAGCGATAAATTTTTGTTGCTGTGTTGCTTTGCTTATTGCTTCATTAAATTTTACTGGTTCATGCAATTGGGGCAAATAGGTTTGCTGGCTTTGCAGCATGGCACTTATTAAAATGCTGTTCATCCTTTCATGCTTAAAAGCAATCTTTTCTGTTCTTGTACAAATCAGCGGAATAATTTCTGCAACTCCAATCTCTGTTGCCTTCTCTAAAAACCATTCAAATCGGCCGGAGTTTTTCAATAACGAAATAGCGATGGAGATGTTTGGTGTTTGCGGTTTGGTGTGTACGGTTTCCTTAATTGTTACAGCACATCTTTTCCGGTTGTTGTCTATTATTTCACAGGTAAATAAATTGCATTTGCCATCAGTTAATTGCAATTGCTCGCCATTTTGCATACGGAGCACCTGCACAATATGCTTTGATGTTTCTTCATTCAACACAACAGTTTGCGTTGTTAACTTTTCAATATAAAAAAAAGGCAATGCCATAAAAAAGAAAAGGAGAACAAATCTAAGTTCATTCTCCATTATCCCCCGATAATTATCGGGATAAATAATTATCCATTAAAACGGCGCCTCGTCATCAAATGCACCATCGTTCATCCTGCTTCCTTTCTGGATATACAATTTTGCGCCAGCGCCGCTGCCTTCATCATCCCTCACGGGCCTGAAGTTGCCGCCGGGTATTTGGCCGCCAAAATCGCCGCCATCTTCGTCTTCAATAAATTTCTGTATGTGCAGCAGTGCTTTCAGTTTAATGGTTTCAAGGCTGCCATTCCTGTGCTTCGCAATCTTTACATAGGTTTCGCCTTTATTGCTTTCGCCCATTTCATTGGCAGTGATGTCGTAGTATTCAGGGCGGTAAAGGAACATAACCATATCAGCATCCTGTTCTATTGCACCCGATTCCCTCAAATCGCTCAATTGCGGAATCTTGGCGCCTTCTTTTCTTTTCTCCACCTCACGGCTTAACTGCGATAGTGCAATAATAGGGACCTGCAATTCTTTTGCAAGCCCTTTTAAATCCCTTGATATACGGCTTATCTCTTGTTCCCTGTTGCTGTTTTTGTTTTCGCTGGTGCCACTCATTAACTGCAAATAGTCTATAATGATTAGCCCCAGTTCGTGTTTGTTTTTAAGGCGGCGGCATTTAGCCCTTAATTCAAAAATGTTCAATGCAGCAGTATCGTCAATAAAAATGGGGGCATTACTAAGGCGCTCAATGCCTTTTTTGTAGAGCTGCTTCATTTCATGCTCTTCCAGTTTGCCGCGGCTTATTTTCTCCAGCCATATTTCGCTTTCCGCACTTAAAATACGTGTTACCAATTGCCCTGCGCTCATCTCCAGGCTAAAAAAAGCAACAGGCGTTGGTTTCCTTTTTGATTTTTCATCCACTACTGCAGCATGGCGGAGCAGGTTCAACGCAAAGGCAGTTTTACCAACGGAAGGCCTTGCAGCCAGCACAATCAAGTCTGTATTTTGCCAGCCGTAGGTTACTTTATCAAGTGAAGGGAAACCACTCGGCACACCAGTGATGTCTTCGTCACGGTTACGCATGTCTTCAATGCGCTGTATTGTTTTTACCAATACAGTATTGATGTCGTCAAAATTTTTGCGCAGGTGGTTGTTGGTTATTTCAAACAGCTTGCCTTCGGCATCATCCAGCAAATCGAAAACATCTGTGCTGTCTTCGTAAGCATCGCCGATTATTTCGCCGCTGATGCGTATCAATTCCCTTTGGATAAATTTTTGAAGGACAATTCTTGAATGCGATTCTATATTGGCAGAAGAAACAACAGCATTGGTTAAACGGCTTACATAATAGGGGCCGCCAACCAAATCCAGTTCTTCTTTTGTTTTTAGTTCTTCCACCACCGTTAGCAGGTCTATCGGCAGGCTTTTTTGTGCCAGTGAGGCCATGGCACGGAAGATGCGCTGGTTGGCTTCCACATAAAAGCATTCCGGTTTCAGTATTTCAATAACGGTGTCGAAGGCGCTTTTTTCAAGCATGATGGCACCCAGCACGGCTTCTTCTAAATCTTTGGATTGCGGCGGCACTTTGCCAAATACCATATTGCCGAGGTCAAGCGAAGGTTTTCTTCTGGTTTTCCTGTCTTTGTTGAGGTTAGTAAGGTCCATTAATCAAAAAATATTGAACTGTGTATGTTAAGTTGTTGTATTCTTTCCTTTCAAATTGCCTTTTCAAAACGTTGGCTTTTCCTGTAAGCTATGCAGCAGTTGGTTGTAAGCAGCGCTGTGAAGCAGTCAATTCTTGTGATTGGGCGGCTAAGATAGAAGCAAAAAACAGAAGCGTTATTCACAGAGGCTGTTACCAAGTTTTTACTACTGATTACTCACACCTAATCCACAAGTAAAGGTAGCTTATTAACAGCTCCTCCACAGCCTTTCCACATCCAACTTTTCAACAAAATAGGAAATACGTAATGTTTTATTAACATAGACGAAAGCCTATATTTTGTTTTTCTGCACCGGTTGGCAATTATTTTCCGTTTGATTTTTTGAAACAAAAAATGTAAGCCTGCTTATTTGCTTTGCCAGCCTGTATTCTATCGTAATTGTATTGCTTGGCTCTCAATAGTTATCTTTGCCACAATTCA
>CAYRRL010000241.1:0-5314 GCA_964426665.1 uncultured Ferruginibacter sp.
GCCTTTTTTACTGGGCATTTGTTTTCTTACTATAATACTATCAATTGTCAATGGTGCTTGCAAATCAATCTGCATAACATCCCCATCTTTTAAATATTTGAATTGTATCTCATTCCACCCACTAATCGAACTGTCCTTCAAGTTAAACTTCACATGCAAATCATATTTTGCCGCATCCCACCAATCCCTTCCCGGGCCATTGCTGCCACGAAGCGTATCTGCTTTTGTAAATACTTCTTTTTTTGTTAATGGCTGTGCAAACAAAAAGGCAAAAGGCAAAAGGTAAAAGGCAAAAAGAAAAACCGCTTTATTTAACTGCTTCATTAATGAAATTTTAATTTGCTAATTTAGATGCTTTTTATACAATAATATGAGCCGCTCCTGTATTTGTATTTTATTTTTCATCTGCCTGGTTTTTACAGGCTGCAAAAGCCATCAGCACCCGGATAAAAAGATATTCCACTACAATGAGCAAACAGGCATGGCATCGCTTGACCCGGCCTTTGCCAAAAACCAAAGCGTTATGTGGGCAGTGCACCAGTTGTACAATACATTGGTAGAAGTGGATTCAGCTATGCAGCTAAAACCTTCGCTGGCAAAAAGCTGGGATATTTCTCCAGACAACCTTTCTTTTATTTTCCATTTGCGTACCGGTGTTTTTTTTCATGATGACGAAGCATTTGAAAATAAAAAGGGGAGAAGGTTAGTTGCTGCTGATGTGGTGTATAGTTTCAATCGCCTCATGGATAAAAATACAGCCAGCCCTGGTGCATGGATATTCAATAGCCGTGTTGATTCAGTGCAGCCGTTTATTGCCATTGATGATTCTACTTTTCAACTGAAATTGCAAAAACCATTTCAACCTATACTTGGTATTTTAAGCATGCAATATTGTTCCATAGTTCCAAAAGAAGCAGTAGAAAAGTATGGCAGCAGTTTCCGCAGCCACCCTGTTGGCACTGGCCCATTTGCATTTGTTGCCTGGGAAGAAGGGCAGGCGCTTGTATTAAAAAAGAACAACCATTATTTTGAAAAAGACAGCGATGGAAGCCCATTGCCATATTTAGATGGCATCAAAGTTTCTTTCTTCGACAGCAAGGCGACAGAGTTTTTAGAGTTCCAGCAAAAGCGGCTTGATTTTATCAATGATATCGAGCCATCATTTAAAGATGAGATTTTAACCAAAACAGGCAATCTCAAAAAAGAGTGGGCCGGCAAACTCGTTTTGCAAAAGCACCCTTACCTCAACATTGAGTACTTTGGCATTTTGGTTGACAGTAATAATGCATTGGTAAAACAATCGCCATTGCGTTTGCAACAAATACGACAGGCAATTAATTATGGTTTTGATAGAAGAAAGATGATGCTTTATCTCCGAAATTCAATTGGTATTGCAGCAGAAAGCGGTTTTGTGCCTGCGGGCCTTCCTTCTTTTGACACAGGGATTGTGAAAGGTTATCATTACAACCCTTCAAAAGCAAAACAATTATTAAGCGATGCAGGTTTCCCTGGTGGAAACAACTTGCCTGTGATAAAACTCCTTACCATTCCCATCTATGCAGACCTTGGAAGTTATATCGCAAACGAACTGCAGCAAATTGGTATAAATGTAAAAGTAGAAACAGTACAGAAAAGCTTATTGCTGGAGCAAACATCCAAATCGCAGGCTTTGTTTTTCCGTGGAAGCTGGATTGCTGATTATCCCGATGCGGAAAATTATTTGAGTGTATTCTATAGCAAAAACCCGGCACCACCAAACTACACCCGTTACCATAACAATCAATACGATACTTTATATGAAAAGGCAATTGCTGAAAAAAATGATTTGCAGAGGTATAAACTATACCAAAAAATGGGCCAGTTGGTAATGAATGATGCGCCTGTTGTGCCGCTTTGGTATGATATGGCTATACATTTAGTGCATACAAATATCAAGGGCTTTCAGCCAAATAGCCTCAACCTGCTTGAATTAAGATGGGCAAGAATTGAAAAATAATTTGGACAAAATTCCGGTATTATGGGAAATTTGTCTACATTTGGAGAAATTACAAAAGATGAAAAAGGCAGTAAGCAATCCTGTTGAAAAGGTTTATAAAAACTACGAAAACTACCTTCACGAAGAAAACCTTAGTATTGTTTCGGAGCCTCAAGAGGTTTATGCCCGGGCTTTTGATGACATGGTAGCTGTTACCAATTATGATAAACACTTTGCTGCTGATTTGCTTGATATGTCTTATAAAACAATAACCCGCTATAAAAGCGAAAACAAAAAACTGGGCGCTTTGCAAAGCGAATTCCTGCTAAAAACAATTTTGTTGTTTAATAAAGGGAGCAAGGTTTTTGGCGATGAACAAGCTTTTAACCTCTGGCTCGATAAGCCGGCTTACGGGCTTGGCAATAAAATCCCCCGGAAATTTATTACTACTGTTGGTGGCATCAACTATGTATTGGAAGAACTTAACCGGATTGCCCACGGAGATTTGTCCTAGCCATGATTGTTTACCGGATAACCACCAAAGAATGGAGCAGGAAATTGTCTGCCTCCGGCAATGCTGCCCGCTGGAACAGCAAGGGCAATTTTGTAATTTATACTGCCGAAAGCCGTGCGCTTGCCTGTCTTGAAAATATGGTGCACAGAAGCGGGGTAGGCAGCAATGCTTTGTACCGGGTAATGCTTATAAATGTGCCTGATAAATTAAAAATTGAAACCCTTGATGTCAGCAAGTTGAAAAAAGATTGGCATGCTATTCAAAACTATCATTATTGCCAGGCTATAGGCGATAAGTGGCTCCATGCAGGCACGTCGGTTGCATTGAAAGTGCCTTCATCCGTTATAAAAAAAGAATTCAATTACCTGCTTAACCCTGCACACGCTGATTTTAAAAAAATAAAACTTGAAGGCGTGGAGTATTTTGATTTTGACGACAGGATTGCTTAACCCTTCCCGAGTTTTTTAATTAATGCTTTAATTTATTTTTAAATACCTTTTGGAACTTCTCCACTTTTGGCCTTATCACAAACTGGCAGTAGCCCTGTTCTTTATTGTCGTTGTAATAATTCTGGTGGTAATCTTCCGCAGCATAAAATTTTGTAAAAGGCTCGAGTGTGGTTACAACCGGGTTGTCCCAGGCCCCGCTTTTATCTAATTCAGCTTTGTATTTTTCAGCTTTTGCTTTTTGCTCATCATTGTGATAAAAAATAACACTGCGGTATTGTGTGCCCACATCATTGCCCTGGCGGTTCAAAGTTGTTGGGTCATGCACCTGCCAAAAAATTTCAAGCAGTTCATCAAACGTAACTTTTGCCGGGTCGTACACCACATTCAGGCATTCTGCATGGCCGGTAGTGCCGGTACAAACCTCTTTGTAAGTTGGGTTGTCTTTTTGCCCGCCGCTGTAGCCGCTGGTTACTTTTATTACGCCATCCACTTGTTGAAAAATGGCTTCGGTACACCAGAAACAGCCCGTGCCAAAAGTGGCGGTGTCTGTTTTCCCTGTAATTGTCCTGTTATTATCCATACTTTTAATTTTAACATGGTTAGGCTGTTCAGCGCAGGAAATCAAGCCGGTTACAAGCCCTAATGCTGTGAGTAATCTTTTCATAATTTTTTTCTTTGCTCCGGCTATACAAATCTAACCAGATAGGTTTAAAACAATTTATCTTTAAATAAGTTTGTTGGTACAATTAATACGTTTGCTTTAAGCAAACCTTACAAGCCATATCTTTTATTTTGAGACAAACACCAGTAAATAATTCAACATCGTTGTGTCAGCCGATAGCTACCGGCTCACTTGTACCGCATACCTGCTTTCAGCTTTTAGCTTTCAGCTTGTTGCTGTATTGCCTATCGTCATGCCAGTCAAAAACTAACGCCAGAATGAATAATTGCAAAACCCACGCCTTTCGCCTTACGCCAGGGCAGGACCTTAAAAAAGAAATCCTTCACTATGTGAAAGAAAAGCAAATAAAAGCCGGCTGGGTAAGCACTTGTGTTGGCAGCCTTACCAATTACAATATCCGTTTTGCCAACCAGCCAGAAGGCAGCAGCGGCAGCGGTCATTTTGAAATTGTTAGTTTAACAGGCACTGTTTCTGTCAACGGTTCCCATCTTCACATCAGCATCAGCGACAGCAGCGGCAAAACTATTGGTGGGCATTTGCTCGACAGCAATATTGTTTACACTACGGCAGAAATTGTGTTATTGAGCAGCGATGATTTTATTTTTAAAAGAGAGAAAGATGGAAGTACGGAATGGGAGGAGTTGCAGGTAAAAGACGTAGAAAAGAAATAAGGAATGAGAAAGTTATTACTCAGACGTGAAAACATTTTGATACTGGTTCCCTTTTTATTTTGCCAATACATTTACTTTTTTAAAAATGACAATCCTTATTGGGTATTGACATTTCAAGGTATAAGTGAATCAATAGAAAGTGCATTAGGCTTTTGTTTTATTTGGTGGGTAATATTTCTTGGCTCTTACATTTTGCACTATCAATTAAGACAAAAAAACATTGCCGGTCTGATGCGTTGGCTGCACATCATTTTTTCGATGATTTTTGTTGCTGTTTACTATTGGTTATTTTTTGAAAAAACAGGTATTATTCCTGGTTGGCATACAACAATTACTCCTTTCAATTTTCATTTTGGTAATATAGAAGTATCTGTTTTAAATTTTATGTTGATATCAGGGCTGCTATGTCAAGTGTTTTTTGTTGTCTTCTTTTTATATAAGAAAAATAAAAGCTGATTTAATAAAAAATGGGTTAGGAATACTTAATCTGAGTAAGCCACATATAATTCCCACTCTCAAACGGAACGCCGCCACCCGATAGCTATCGGGTTCAGCGCAATCAACGTACTTTTGCCGGTAACAGAAAAATGAACAAGAGGAAATGATCAGGTTTTTCCCGGAATCGGCGTTGATGCAACTGGAATTTGAAAAAGTAAAAACTTTACTGGCAGAATATTGCCGTACAGAATATGCCAAACAAAAGGCAAATAATTTACGCATCCATACCAAAAAAGAATTTATTGAAACCGAACTGCAGCAAACCAACGAATACAAACTGCTGCAGCAGGGCGGGCAATATTTCCCGAATGATTTTGCCCACAATATCAGCAAAGAATTAAAACTGCTTTCTATTCCCGGCGCTGTATTAAGCGGCGAACAATTTTTATTTATTAAAAAACTGGCAGAGAATACAGGCAATATCTTCCGCTGGTTTGACAATGAAAGAAGGTTGGCTTACCCGGCGTTGGTAAAAGTGGTTGCTGATTCTTACTATGAAAAAACAATCAACGAGCTTATCAATGA
>CAYRRL010000242.1:0-1571 GCA_964426665.1 uncultured Ferruginibacter sp.
GTAGACAATAATTTTAATTCCCCTTTTCTGTAACTGCGTACAAAGCCAAACTGGTAATCACTTTCATTCAGCCCCAGTTCATCCGATAAAGAAAGCAAATTGATAAGGGCTTCTCTTTGCAATCGCCCCTCCTCATTTATCCAGGCCGGCTTATAACCATTGCTGAGATAAAACTCTCTGACAAGCCCGGGGTATTGAATACCTGTTTTGGCCAGGGCTGTTTTATCCTGTATAATGCTTTGCAAATAATTGCCGCCCGGCTGCGCCAGCAAGCCGTTAAAAAAAAACAGCAATAAAAAAACAAATAGAATTCCCCTGCGCATATTTTTCCCCAACAAGATACAATATAAAAAGCCCCACCTCCCTTGCAGGTGGGGCCAAACCATACAACAACCAACTTATTTTACTGCAATCTGTTTTGCGGCCAGCTTTTTTGCTTCTTCTTTTTTGGGCAATGCTATTTTAAGCACGCCTTCTTCATACTTCGCTTCAATTTTTTCCCTGTTAATTTCATCAGGCAAAGTAAAACTGCGGCTGAAGGAAGAATAGTTGTACTCCTTACGGGTGAACGCTTTGTCTTTTTCCTCCTTGTTTTCTTCCTTTTCGCTGCTGATGGTAAGCATATTGCCATCCACATCAATTTTAAAATCGTCTTTCTTTAAACCGGGCGCAGCCAGCGACACCTCGTATTCATTTTCATTTTCTGCTATGTTTACAGCAGGTACATTCATTGTGCGGCCCCATAAGCCGCCATTGTCAAACCATTCGTTCCATGGCTTGAAAAAATCATCAAATACTGCCGGCACTTTGGCTGTGCCTTTTGATAATGCCTGAGTTCCCATAAAATGTATTTTAGAATTTGAAAAATATAATTACGCAACAAATGTATTTTACCTGCTGCCGGGTTCCTACGACATACATCAGCAGGCAGGGTGAGATTTATCAGCATTTTAAGCAACCGCATTTTCTTTCTTTGAGTAGAATTAAATAATTATTATATGCCAAAGAAAAACCAAGCACCTGCTTCGCCGGGGCATGATAAAAAGCCCGTGGTATTGCCGCCTGTTGAGCCAGGGGAACCTGTTGAGCCTGAAACAAACGACCCGGATATTATACCTGATGATGATGAGTTTGCAACGCCCCCTTATGAGGCCCCGGAGCCGGGCGAAGGGCCATAAACAGCCAGTATGCAATTAATAGCAACAATGCAATTTATTTTCTGCCGAGCAGGATATTAAGCGGTTTCAGCTCTTCGATATTATCGCTGATAATTTTTAAAATGGCGGCAAAAGGTATGAACAGCACCATGCCGGAAACGCCCCATACAATGCCCCCGGCAATGATAGCAACAAGAATGGCGAATGTGCTTACATTTAATTGCGTGCCCACTACTTTAGGGAAAATAACATTGGCTTCGAGGTATTGCACAAATGTAAAGAGCGCCACTACCCCTATTGGGTAAATAACATTGCCTGTATCCATCCATACAACTGTGATGGGCAGCAACGAACTTATGATGAGCCCGAGGTAAGGGATGATAGTCATAACGGCGCAAAGCATCCCAAAAAGGA
>CAYRRL010000242.1:1581-5296 GCA_964426665.1 uncultured Ferruginibacter sp.
ATCGGGTGTGCAGCGCAGGCGCGTGCGTCGCGTGCGTGGCGAACGCCCAGTGCAAGCAACCCAATACTGTTGAGCACACCCACAACAATATATACCAGCACCATCCCTTTTATATAATTGAAATATGTATGGATGGTTTCGTTTAGTATATCGTCAAGCTGGTGCTTATGCTTTGCCGGCACCACCGATTGCAAAAACCGGACAAATACATTTCGGTGGTATAAAAACAAAGCTGTATAAATGGGTATCATAAACAGCATAAAAAAAGTGGATGATGCCACGCTGAAAACAACCCCCAGTATACCGGCAGCGCCGGCAGTAAGCCTTTCGCCTAAATTGATTTGCACCTGCTCTATACCAAATTTTGCTGCTGCCTGCTGCTGCAATTGGTGAATGAAAACACTTGCCTTTGCCATTATGGCCGGGGCGTCTTTTTGCAGCATGTTTACCTGCCACAGCAGCAAAAGCACCAGCGCTGCTATCAATACAGTTACTATTAGAAGGCAAATTAAAATGGCAAGGTACCTTGATGCCCCATTCTTTTCGAGCCGGCGGCATACAGGCACCAGCACAATTGCTGTAAGCAGGCCAAAGAACAAAGGCACAAAAAGAGGTTTGCCAAAGTAAAGCAATACTGAAACGGCAATAACCAGTTCAAGGTACTTTACTGTTGTATGGAGAGATTTTGTGGCTTGCATAATATGGCATGCAAGATGAAATATACTGCAAGTTTTTCGTATGATAACAGAAAGTTGAAAAACTGATGTTCATCAGCAACGGTTTAATTCAGCATAGCTGCCAGTTTTTTCTCGTTTTGGATAATTATTTGCCCGGCCTGTATATCTATCAGTTTCTCCGATTTAAAATCGCTAAGCGTCCTTATTAATGATTCAGTAGCAGTGCCGGCAATGTTTGCCAGGTCTTCCCTTGATATTTGAATTGAGAATTTTTCTTTATCGTCTTTTTTGTATTTCTGCTGCAATGTTATCAATGCATCTGCCACTCTTTTGCGGAGGGAGTTATAGGCAAGCCCAAGCAACTGTTCTTCTTTTTCTGCTACATTTTTTGCCAGCAGTTTGATGAACTTTTGCATCACTTCTTTATTGCTTTCAATCAACCCACGGAATTCTTCTACCGGTATTATTGCAATATCAGTTTCATCTATCGCTTCGGCCGTTTCTTTGTACACAGTGCCTTCCAGCATGGCCACATAACCAATAAACTCGCCTTCGCCGTGCAGCCCCACAGTAAATTCTTTGCCATCAGCATTTGTTTTAAAGGTTTTTACTTTACCTTTTTCTATATAATACAATTTATTCGGGTGGTTGCCCTCTGAATAAATAACCTGCTTTTTTTTATAATGATTGGAATGCCGGTCTTTGGTAAAATCTTCCAGCGCTTTCTTTCCACTTACCTCATTCAGCATTTGGTGCATGCCCTCTGCATTCGATTCAAAATTTTTCTTTAATAGTTCTACTTTATTTAACCGGCTTTCAATGGCAGTAAGCAGTTCTATATCGGTAAACGGTTTGGTTACATAATCATCAGCGCCCATTTCCATTCCTTTCCTGAAATCGCTGCGCTCAGCTTTAGCAGTGAGGAAGATAAAAGGTATGCCTTTAAGTTCAGGGTTTTTATTAAGCAAATGCAATACCCCATAGCCATCAAGCACGGGCATCATCACATCGCAAATGATAAGGTCTGGCCTTTTTTCAAGCGCTTTCTCCACTCCGATTTTCCCATTCTCAGCAGTTTCTACTTTATAACCGCCAAGCTCCAGTATCTCTGCTGTGTTTTCCCTTATGTCGTCATTGTCCTCTATCAATAGTAAACTTTTCATGCTGGTAAAGTATCATTTTTAAAAGTAACAGTAAATGTAGCCCCTTTTTCCAGTTCGCTCGTGCATTCTATGCGCCCTTCCATCAACTCTACATATTTGCCAACAATGTGCAGGCCCAAGCCAGTGCCTTGTATATTGGTTGCATTTTTTGCCCTGAAAAAACGTTCAAACAAATGTTGCTGGTCGTCTTGCGAAATACCCATGCCGCTGTCTTTTACTTCAAACACAATATCCGGGCCTTCAACCCGGCTGATCACTTTAATTTTCCCGCCCTCAGGCGAAAACTTGATAGCGTTCGATAACAGGTTGATGAAAATATTCCTCAGCAAAGTAATATCAAGGCATACGCTTGTGCTGCCTGTATGGATATAATTTATTTCCTGCGATTTTTTAGCAATCGCCTGCAGTTCGTTGCAAATATTGGTGATGAGCTCCTTTACATTAAAGCTGCTGTAATGCGTAATAATTTTGCCGTCTTCAATTTTGCCAATAGAAAGAAATTCATTCAATATATCAGTAAGGTTGTGCACCGATGATTTAATGCGCTGTATATGCTTGTCCCTTTTTTCCTGCTCGTCTGCCTGTGTGTATTTTGCCACCAGCGATGCAGAAGATAATATTGTGCTCAATGGCGTACGGAATTCATGGGAAGCCATCGAAACAAAGCGGCTTTTTAAATCGCTTAGCTCTTTTTCTTTATCCAATGCCTGTGATAATTCCTCCTTGGAGCCCTCCAGTTCTTTCATAGCCTCTTCCAACTGGCTCGTACGGAGCATTACTTTTTGCTCAAGTTCGCCGTTCAGGTTCTCTACTTTCTCATTTACTGCTTCCAGTTCTTTTTGCTGTAGCAGCATAGCATTTTCAATCTGCTTCCTTTTAGTAATATCGTTTACAAATGCAATTACAAAATTTGCTTCATTGCTTTTATAGTTGCTGAGGCTCACTTCTACCGAAAATTCTTCCCCTGACTTTTTTACCCCAAACAAATCCATACCCATGCCCATGGGCCTGTTTTGTGGATGGCCGGTGTAATTTTGCCTGTAAGAAACGTGATGGTGGCGGAACCTTGCCGGGATAAGCGTTTCAATTTTATTGCCAACCAACTCCGTCGCACTGGCATAGCCAAACTGCTTAAGCAAAAAGTTATTGGCTAAAATAATTTCTCCCTCCTGGTTCACAATCAAGATACCCAGCGAAGCATGCTGGAAAAGCGCTTCAAACTTTTCTTTCTCGTTTAATAATTCCTTTTGTTGTGGCTGCATTTATTTTACAATATTTGCAAAAGCGCAATGCTTATTGCTTCAGGCAAAATTAACTGCTTTATCACAATAGCGCATGGCAAATAATGTGGCAAAAAAACATGCTACTTAACAACTGCAAAGCCAGCTTCCTTCACCTTCCCTGAGCTTCCGCCAATAAATATTTTAAAATCCCCCGGTTCATAAATGTATTGCAGCTTATCGTTGTAAAAACGCAAGTCATCAACGGTTAAATTAAAAACCACTTGTTTGGTTTCGCCTTTCTTTAAAAATACTTTTTGAAAGCCTTTCAGTTCTTTTACCGGACGCACAACACTGCCAAACAAATCACGGATGTACAATTGCACAGTTTCTTCGCCATCATAATCACCGTTGTTGGCAACAATAACTTTTGCAACCAACTTTTCAGCTGGCTTGATTAAAGTTTTATTCAACTGGATATCGCTATATGAAAAATTAGTATAGCTCAAGCCATAACCGAACGCATACTTTGGATATAAAGACAAATCAGTATACGCAGAGCGATAGAATCTGTCGCTGTCATTCATAGCAGGCCGCCCGGTGGTATAGTGATTATAATAAATTGGCACTTGCCCTTCTGACAATGGAAAACTCA
>CAYRRL010000243.1:0-5292 GCA_964426665.1 uncultured Ferruginibacter sp.
TCAGAAATAATAAAAAATAGTTACTCAAAAAAAGAAAAACCGGCCCTACAAATCCTAAGCTGGCAATGCCTGCTTCTTATTTTTAGTTATCTCTGTTTCGTTGTACATAAAGGGTTTCCTGATATTGCCGTCTCCTTCAACCCATTCCCTATAGCCCCAAAAAGTATTAAAATGGGAGCCAGCTTCAATACTAACCAATGGCGAACTTGGCAGCTTCTTAAGATTAGACAAAGCGGGAGAGATTTTTTTTATAAGGTGCTGAAGCATTTCCTCCCCTTCAAGTATTTGCATTATCCTGGCTATTTCACGAACATGTAGAAAGCGGTTTTCGGTCCTTATAATAAGAAGGGCTTTGTCCTTTGTAGGTATTGAAGCATTGTATAGGTAATACTTTTGAAAAAAGTTTTCATCAGGATTAATAGCAGCAATCCTTAACCCCTCATAAGCTTCTCCTGTAATAGCAAGGCCATTCAGTGTATAAGCATTTTTATAAATGAGTATTGCCTGTTCAACAGCATTTAGCTTCTTCACCAATTGCTTCCTTTCCTCTTCGAGAATCTTTAACATAATACTGTTCATACTGGCAATATTTTATTAAGGCAGGGAATAAAAGGAATTGAATTGGCTTATCGCCTGTTCCAAAATTACTTTCTCAATCAATTGTGCATTGTTATAAAATCATCACCAAATCATTAACAGGTGAAAACAAAAAAAGCATGCACAAGTCTTAACTCATGCATGCGTGCTTTTTGCTCAATTATTAACGGAACGGAAAACTTATTTACAATTTCTCAAACTGCAACAAACCAATCTTTGTGTTAGCTGCATCGCTTATCTGGATAAAGTATTTGCCGGCTGCAATGCTGCCAAACTCAAATGGGAAGTTTTGGGCACCATTCAGCGTAATGTCTTTTACCAAAACTGTTTTGCCTGCAACATCTGTTACTTTCAGCCTGTATTTGCCATCAAACAAACCTTCGCTTGCAGTAACGGTAACTTTGTTGCGCCCTGAAACTGGGTTAGGATACAGCCCTAACTTCACAGGCATAGCTTTGCAAATACCATTTGCGCTTTTAGTTTCACTGTACAAAGCCCTGCCATTCTTCATCACTGATTTTATCCTTATTACCAGTTTTTGTACCTGCAATGAAGCAGGAAGCCCGAACGCTGTATTATAGGACAAATTGCCTGCTGCATTTACTGAAGCCACTTTCTCAAATGACACACCGTCTTTGCTTGCTTCAACTTCATATTTCACCAGGTTTATTTCTTTGTCTGTTGAAAATGACACATTAAGCAAACACCCCTCTTTTTCCATGCCGGCAATTGTAGTAACAGAAACCGGCGCAGGCATATTAGTAATTGTGTATGGAAGAAAAGATGAATTGTTTGTACCGTCTTCATCAGACACAATTACGTTGGTATGATGATTTGAAACAAGGAAATTTGCAGTAATGGTTGACCTTCCAACTGAGATACCCTTTACTTTGAATGCCACGTCCACATCGTTTACATTCGCTGGCAAAGGAGCCACCAATTCCCCTGTTACCTGCATTTGCCCGCTGTTCATAGCTGATGACCACCTGAAATAGCTGTTCATTGCAGCAGTGTTTAAATCATAAGCCGGGTCCAATATCAATTTGGAACCAAGCCCTATTTTTATTTTGCAACTGCCAGCAGGCAGGCCTTCGCCATGATTGTTGTTTAGTACAGGGATTTTTATTTTAATAAGCTCATTGGGTTGCACATAAGCTTCATCCATCTGATAGCCTGATAAATCTGTAAGCGTAATGATGCCTAACCTTGGGTCAGATGAAACTGATCTTTTTTGTGCAGACACATGCAATGAGCAAAACAAGACTGAAGAAAACAGAAAGCCTTTAGCCGCCTGTTGTATCATTTTTGATTTTGCTTTCATGATATTCATTTTAATTTTTTTAAAAGGGCCAAAGGGGTTTTAAAGCCCCTTTGGCATTATATAAACTTATTCGGCAGTGAAGACTATTGAATTGAAGTTGTTGCTCAAATTCACTTCACCATTTGCCCTCCTGATCCTTGCACTCAATGGGAACGTAGAAATGTTTGTCGTGTTACGTGTCAACGTAATCGAGATATAAACTGTTTCGCCGCAATTGATTGTGCCTGGGCCGGCTGCGCCGCCTGCTGCTTTCTTAATAATTGAAACAAAAGCAGGGTTGCTGAAGTCAACTTTCCAGTTAGCGTTATCCAATGTGTAAGGAGTAGTGCTGCCTGGCAATAGCACACTTGCAAGAGCATCGTTGAATGTGATATCGAAGCCTGCTACTGAAGTAATACGTAATGTATCTCCTACTGCTGCATTGCCTGCAATTTCAGAAATGTTATACACGATTGTTTGAGAGGTGCCATTCGTTGCAAACATGCTGCCTGAAATATCACTGCCCAATGAAAGGTCAGTTGCTGTGCCTGTTGGTTGGGATACCGTTGCAGTTGTTGTAGCTGTACAACCGTTAGCATCAGTAACGGTAATAGTGTAGTTGCCGGCTGTTAAACCAGTGAATACACCAGATGTTGCGCCAGTCGTGTTTACAGTTGGGCCGGCAGTGATTGCATAAGCGTATGGAGCAGTACCGCCAACGCCACTTACTGTAATCGTACCAGTGTTTCCGCCATTACAGATTGCCGCAGTTGTGCCAATAACACTAAGTGAAAGCACTGTTGGCTGCGTAATGGTTACTGTAGCAGTAGTAGTGCATGAGCTCAATGGAGCATCGCTTGTTGCTGTGGCAGACACAGTGTATGTGCCTGGTGCAAAAGGTGCGGTAACAACCTGGTTGGCTGCATCCCGTATTACATAAGTAGCACCCGGGCTTACTGCAACAGTGATATTGCCGTTAGCAGCACCATGGCAGGTAACATTAACAGGCGTTGCATTGATTGTAACTGGCAATGTGTATTGCAATGTTGCATTATTGTTGTTAAAGTCTTCATCAGTAATAGTTGCAGAAGCGTTTGTAATAACTATTTGTGAACTGATATTAGAAGAACAGCTTAAAAAGCCTTGCACTTCAAATACAGCGATGCCTGCAAAGTCTTCTGGTATTTGTGCTATCTGTGTGCCAGTGATAATTTGGCTGTCAGCAACGATAGAGGCAGCAAATGAGAAGTATTGGCTCAATGGAGCAGTTGCTAAGTTATAAGCCGGGTCAAGGCGCAATTTAGTGCCAAGGTTAACCCTGAAGTTGATAGCGCTTGAAGGTATAGCCGTAAACTGGTTCAGGTTGTAAACAGGGAGTTTCAACCTATAGTTTTGCGTAAACAACAGGCTGTTGGCACTTTGTGAAACGTCGCTTAGGTTTGTAAAGAATATCTGGCCAACAGCAGGGTCTGCAATAGCGCTGCCAATTGTCACCACTTGTGATGCTGGTGCGCTGGTGCAACCACCAACTGTTTGCGTAACGCTGTAGGTACCTGAAGTGGATACAAGGATAGAAGGTGTGGTTTCAGTGGTGCTCCACAACAAGGTACCTGTAAAGCCACTTGCAGTAAGTGTGAATGTGCCGTTGCCGTTATTTGTAGGAGTGATAACCGGAGCTGGGACTACAGCAGGCTGTGTAACTGTTACGCTGTTAGTGTTAACTACGCAAAGGTTAGCATCTCTTACAGTAACTACATAAGGTGAGCCAGCAGCGTTTACAGTAAATGTATTGCCGCTTTGGTATGCACCGCCATTCAGGCTGTATTGCAATGCACCCGTGCCGCCGCTTGCTGTTACTGTTAATGTTGTTGTGCCACCGTTACAAGCAATGGTTCCTGCTGATGCAGATGCTGAAATAGCAACGGGCTGTGAAACAGTTACTGAAGACGATGTAGCAGTGCATGAAGTGTTGCCTGTTTCCCTTGCAGTAATAGTGTATGGGGAACCAGCTGCATTTACAGTAAATGTATTAGATGATTGGTAAGCACCGCCGTTCAGCCTGTACTCAACAATACCGTTGGCACCAGTTGCTGTTGCCGTTAATGTAGTAGTTCCACCGTTGCATAATATTGTTCCTGCTGATGCAGATACAGATAAATTACATGCTGCAGGGTTATTTAATGATACTGCAGAAGTAACAACAGAACAACTATTGGCATCAGTTGCTGTGAAAGTATAAGTACCAGCAAGAAGGCCAGTAAACACACCAGAGGCTGCACCAGTAGTGTTAATTGTGGTGCCGCTTGTAATAACATACGTTTTAGCGCCAGTGCCGCCTGAAGATGTTACAGTAATAGTGCCTGTGCCGCCAAATACAGCAATAGGTGCGGTTACAGATGCAGAAGCAGACACAGCAGTTGGTTGTGATACCGTTACTGATGATGAATTAGCACTGCACGAAGTATTGCTTGCTTCCCTTGCTGTAACAGTGTAAGGAGAGCCGGCAGCATTTACAGTAAATGTATTTGAAGGCTGAAAAGTTCCGCCATTCAAGCTATACTCTACAGAGCCATTAGCTCCAGTAGCAGTTGCCGTTAGCGTAGTAGTTCCACCATTGCACAATATGGAGCCTGCTGATGCAGATACAGCTATTGCACAGGCAGGCGCTGCTATTACTTCCACGCTTGACGCAGATACGTTATCAGCTGTTACATCACCCGGGGTTGCAGTTCCCGAAGCAGTGCCGGGTGCTACGCCATTTGAAAATAACAAGTTGGCAGGAATACTGCCAGGCCCGCCTATAGTAACACCTTGTACAGCAATTAATATTGTACGTGTAACTCCGGCAGGGATTTGATCTGTGCCGTTTGACAGCCTGATTACAGAACCTGAATTAAAAGGCAATGTCCAGCCGCTTGGCAGCACATGGCCTGTTGCAGGAATAGTAACGATAGATGGGATGCTGATTTGCGGCCTTAATTTATATTGTGGTACTGAAGTTGAAGCATCAGTATTAGTAATATCAATTTGCAGGAATACAGTGCCGCCCTGTGCTACCTGCCCTGAATTTAACGTCAGGACGTTTATTGATACATTCTGGGCTGCAGCGCCAAAGCCAAATGCAAGCGCACAACATAGAATGAATAGTTTAAACAGTTTCATTTTTTTTGATTTATTGTTTTTAATTAGTTAGAAGTGCTGAAGCCTACTACAGAACCATTATTTGCTGGTGTTGTGTCAAGCCCGCCAGAAAGGTTGATGCCAAGGTTTTGGCTTGTACCAGTAGCCGTTGTAGCCTTACGTGTTGCCCTGAAGCCAACAGCAGACAACCCAGCTTTTGGTATTATAACACCTGGTTTTGAGGTAGCAATAACATTGCTGCCATTGTCACGGAA
>CAYRRL010000244.1:0-5287 GCA_964426665.1 uncultured Ferruginibacter sp.
CTGATGGTATGGCCAACTGTAACGTTATTGAAAGTATAAGTAGATGCTGCACCAATTGATACACCGTCAACTAATACGTCCTGGATATTGAAACCGCTGTTAGGCGAAATTGTATAAGTTTGAGCAGCACCGCAATTTACAGTGGTTGCACCCGATGGCGTAATAGTTCCATTAGCACCGGCTGTTGCATTAATTACATAGCTCAATTGAGTAAAGATGGCGCTGATGGTATGCGGGGCTGTTACATTGCTGAAGGTATAAGTTGGTACTGCACCCACCGGTACCCCATCAACCAATACGTTTGAAATCTGATAACAACTGTTCGGGGTTATATTATAAGTCTGGTTACTTCCGCAATTAACATTTGTTGTGCCATTAGGTGTGATGTTTCCATTAGCACCTGCAGAAGCTGTAATTCCGTATGTGGCTTGTGTTAACACAGCGCTTCCAGTTAAACCCGAAGCTTGTGCTGTACACAATCCATCTGTTAATGCTGTTACTGTATAAGTTTTTACTGTTGCAGGAACACTGAATGTATAAAGGCTGCTGTTAATATTATTTACAGTAACTGGTGTAGCTCCATCAGTGTATGTAACATTCCATGGAGCAGTTCCTGTTAGAGCAATGCTCAACGCCGGTTGGTTACCGCCTGCGCAAACCGTTTGGCTACCTGAGATAGCAGCGGTTGGGAGTGGGTTTACTGTTGCAGATGCTGTTATTGGCGAACCAGTACAGCCATTGCCTGTTGGCGTTATAGTAAATGTTGTTGTTACAGGAGTATTAGTTGTATTAGTTAAAGTGCCGCTGATATTGCCCGTGCCACTGGCAGCAATACCAGTAACAGCCGCACTATTATCCCTTGTCCAGTTAAAGGTAGCACCAACGGTATTGCTTGTTAAATTAATCGGCGCAATCGCAAAACCAGAACATATAGATTGCGAAGGCACAGAAGCTGTTGCTGTTGGCGCCGGGTTAACAACCACTACCGCTCTGTTAGTGCAACTTCCCGAAGTTGGGCTCAAAGTAAATGTCACGTACTGTGGTGTTGTAGTAGCATTTGTAAGAGCACCGCTAATAGCTCCTGATCCACTTGCAGCAATACCAGTTACATTCGTTGTATTGCTTCTCGTCCAGGCACTGCCATTAGTAATTGAAATGCTGGATATATTGGCACCAGAACAAACAGTTTGTGAAGCAGGTGTGCCAGATACTGAAACAGACGATGTAGTAACTGTAACTGTTGAAGTAATGGCCGTGCCGGCGCAACCGCTGAGATTAGGGGTAATAGTAAATGTAACAGTAGTATTTGAAGTAAGGCTTGTTTTAGTTAATGCGCCGTTGATATCGCCTGTACCACTTGAAGCTATGCCGGTAACTGTTGATGTGGCATTCCTCGTCCAGTTATAGTTTGTGCCGGTAAAATTGCCGCTTAATGTTATTGGTGTAATCCGTGAACCTGAACAGATTGATTGCGATGTTACAGATGCAACAGCATTTGGCCTCGGGCTAACTGTTACTGTAGCTGTAATTGGAGTACCGGCACAAGAAGCGGATGATGGGGTAATAGTAAAGGTAACTGTGATAGGTGCGCTTGTGTTATTAGTTAATGTACCACTAATATTGCCGGTGCCACTTGCTGCAATACCGGTTACCGATGCAGTATTGTCCCTTACCCAATTATAAGTAAGGCCGCTTGTGCTGCTGCTTAATTGTATAGTTGTAATGCTTGTACCGGTACACCTTGACTGGGAAGCAGGAGTTGCGGTTGCACTCAACGCACCCACCCTAAGTGTTACCACTGGCAATTCTGAACAAAAATCAACAGGGTCATCCTTGTAAACATCAAGATAAATATAAACTACACCCGTGGAGATATCTGTTGGCCCCGGCGTATAGGTAGGGTTTTGTGAAAAACGGTTGTTGAATGTGCCGTCGCCAGACGAAAGCCATTCTACATTTTGCCCAACAGCTATTGCGTTAGAAAATGTGATTGAACCGGATGTAACACAAAACTCGTTTGTGCTTCCATCAATAACAGCAGTGCAGACAGCCTGCCCGTTAGCCTTTAAAGAAAAAACAAAGGCCAATGCAAAGGCTAAAAAATTGCATGCCATTTTAATTGCACTTGTGGTGTGCTTTGTGGTTACTTGAGAGGTTTGCATGGGTTCCATTAATTGATTAATATACTTTTTTGATTTCTTTTGTAGGCGAGGCTTGCCTTTGCTGGCAAACAATAGCGGATTTAGTTAATATGGAAATCAATAGTACCGGATTCAGGAAACCCATTCTGGGGTTTGGCTTAAACAATCTGACAAAGCAGGGCAACAGCCTTTCTGTCAATCATTGTGCTATCATGGATATTAGCCGAATTTAAGTTATAATGTTGCTGTGCGATAATCGCTTAACAACCTCATTAGGGCAAATCGAAAAGATATTAGAAATGAAAATAGTGGCACGAATACGGGGTAAAAATATATTATTTTCCATTACAACAGCATTTTTTGCAAAAATTTTTTTGCCTTTTTTGGCCAAAGTATAAAACAAAAGCTGATATTTGTTGTCCATTCCAATTCAAAATCGCTTACCGAAGAGCCGCCCCGGGGAAATTGCCTTGGTTTATTGCCTAAAAAGTAATATAAATACACAAAACTTATAAAAACCAGCATTTTAGCATAATAATTTTTCTTATTAGCGTTAAATAGCTGGTTATAAACCAAACATATAGTTATATGAAAAAAATTGCCCTTTTTTCCACAGTTGCGGTATGTTCAGTCGCCTTGCTTGTAAGTTTTTCCAGTAAAAAAAAGGCTGAAGAAATTGCAATAAAGCCAATTGCAAAACCAGTTGTTGATTGTGCCCCTTCTGAAGCAGGAGTGAACCTGATAACACCAGCCGAATTCAGGAAAAGGTTTGGTGCTGAACCACTAAGGACAAGGAAAAATGTGTATTCATTGAACCAGGCAGAGATTAATGCTATAAAAGTCGCCGTGCTCAAAATGAGGGCCTTGCCATATACCGACCCAACAAGCTGGAGGTACCAGGCTGCCATCCATGGCACAACCATGACGGATAACCTGCCTTCATGGAATACCTGCCACAAATCGGGCGAAGCTGATTTCTTCCTTTTATGGCACCGTATGTATGTTTATTTCTTTGAGAGGATTATGAGGGCAAAATCCGGAAGGGCCAATATTGCACAACCATACTGGAATTATCAACAAAATGCTGTAATGCCGCCTGCTTACAGGGACAATACACCGTCAAACCCATTGTATGATGGTACAAGAAGCAGCAGTATCAATAATGGTGGCGCACTGCCAAGCAGTATAATGACTGCTTTTAACACCTCACTCAACAATACTGATTTTTACACTTTCCAAACCAATATGAACAATGGGCCGCACGGCTCAGTGCATACTACCATTAACGGGAATATGGCGGTTGTTAGCAGTGCAGCGCAAGACCCTGTTTTTATGCTGCACCATGGCAATATTGACAGGCTTTGGGAGGAATGGCGCAGCAGGTGCGGGGGAAGGATAAACCCAACTGACGCCACCTGGCTGAACAGGATTTATACTTTTTTTGACGAAACAGGCACTGCGGTAAGCATGAGGGGCAGCGATATTGTCGAAATTTCGACCCAATTAAACTACCGATATGATGACCGTGAGCCGGTTATTAATTGTACCGGCGCCAGGCCGGTTGCAAGAACAAGGGAAGTTTTAATTACAAAAGAAGCATCTCTTTCGCTCGCTGGCAATAACCTGAAAGCCAATTTTACCGGTGGTTCAGCAACTGGCTTGGAAACAATTGAAAGAACACAGAACAGAAGGGCTTTCAATTTTGATGGCGCAAATGTTTCTGAAAGGCTTGTTATAAATTTTGAAGGCGTAAATATTCAAAAAATGCCACAGGGCGTTATTGAAGTTTACCTCAACCTTCCAGCAGGGCAAAGGCCTTCTGCAAACAGTAAATATTTTGTAGGCTTATTAGATCTATTTTCTGTAGAGCACCATTCAGCGCATGGAACCGCGGAAGAACACGCAAACGGCGCTTCAACAGAAATGGATGCAACCCAGGCAGCAAAAGCCCTTGGCCTTACTTTGCCAGAATTAAGAAATGCTTCCATTTCTTTTTATGTAAGGGGCGCTTCGCTTAAAGGCGCAGAAGTTGCTACCAACGCACAATTATCTATCCAGCGCATTAAATTTGCACTGGAAACACAACGTACACAATAATCAAAACAATGTGGCCAATATTAATTGCAGGAGCTATAAATTTATTAAGCTCCTGCAATTTTTTTTATCCCCCAACAATTACTGCTGGTACTGATACGGTTGTTTTATATAAAAAAGACTCCCTTTTTACAGCAAATAAATTCCCTTTCATTATTCGGTGCGTCATTGAGCATGAGGAACTAAAACTCTTTAGCAACAATAAACAAACAAAGCTTTTAATAGAGAACCCGTTATTTAGCTCAATGCCAGAAGGTGTTTATGAATTATATATTTCAGCAAAAGAACCGGAAGAAGCTAAACTCATTCCATTAAATGATGGTTTTGTAACCACCCTTGATTTTTATTCGCTTACTGCGCCGGAGGCAAAAAAAATAATTGAGGCAGATATTACAAAGCAGGCAAATACAATTTTACAGCAAAAAAATAGCGAAGGGCAATTATACATAACCATACAATTCGGCCCTGTGAAAAAACCTGATGGCTCTTATTCTGCAAAAACAGGCAGCTTTGCATTTTCAGGGATAAAAATCTTACAGGCAAACAAATAATTTTATTGCTTCATTATCTTTTGAATCAGCAATTACCCAATAAAAAACCGGCATTACGCCGGTACAATATTTTAATCAGCTACCAAAGTTCATATACTTTTTTCTGCCTCCCATTTCGATCTTCCCCAACCCTGTATCACATGTTTTTCGCTATGATAAGATGAACGTACTAACGGCCCGCTTTCTACATAATCAAAACCCATATTGTAACCGATTTCCCTCAATTCTTTAAATTCATCGGGATGCACAAACCTATGCACACGAAGATGCTTTTTTGTTGGTTGCAGGTATTGGCCGATGGTAATTACATCCACATAACTATCCCGTAGATCCTGCATGGTTTGAACTACTTCTTCTTTTGTTTCGCCAAGCCCAAGCATAATGCCGCTCTTCGTCCTCATACCGCCATTTTTTAAAGTACGCAATGTTTCCATGCTGCGCCAGTATTTTGCCTGTATGCGTACCTGCCTGGTAAGCCTTTCTACTGTTTCTATATTGTGG
>CAYRRL010000245.1:0-5274 GCA_964426665.1 uncultured Ferruginibacter sp.
AGTTCTTCTGTAGCCAACTTTTGTAACTCTGGCATACCTACTCTTACACTTTCAGGAACGTATGGCACAGTGCAATGGCAGGAGTCGACAATTAGCAACAGTGGCCCGTGGACTAATGTAGGCACAAACAGCCTTACATATTCGCCAATAGCCATAACTGCTACCACTTATTTTCAGGCAGTAGTAAGTTGTGGTGCCAGCAGCGGGCCAAGCAATGTGGAAACGGTATTGGTAATCCCTGCTTCTGTTGCCAATACAGCAGCGCTTGCAGATGGCGTTGCTGTAGCTTCCATTTGCAATGGCAGCAGCATTACACTTACGCAAACCGGCGGCTCGCTTATAGCAGGCGCACAATGGCAATGGTATGAAGGTACACCTGCAAACAATTTTATTACTCCCATCGGCAGCCCAACTACGGCAGCTGATGCAGCTACTGTGATAACACCTACTATCAATGCTACTTATTATTTAAGGGCATCTGGCGGCACTGCCCCCTGCGATGGGCCATTGCCGTCTGGCAGTACAGGCAACCCTGTGGCCACGGTAATTGTTAACCCAATTGGCACATGGCTGGGTGGCAACACCAACTGGAACGATGCAAACAACTGGTGCGGCGGGGTGCCTACAGCCACAACGGATGCCTTTATCCCAACAGGCTTGTCTATTTACCCAATCATAAGCACCGTTCAAAGCGTTAGGCATATTACTATTTATCCGGGCGCTTCGGTAACGCTCGATGCTGCAGGCGAATTAACCATTAAAGGCAACTATACCAATACAAGCGGCATAATCAACAACAACGGCAAAATAATTTTAAATGGCACTTCGTTGCAGAGTTTCCCCGGCAGCACTGCTACAGTAGCGGCAATGAACAAATTAGAAACTAACAATGCAGCAGGCATCAGTATAGACCAATCATTTACCATTAGCGGCAAGCTGCAACCTACAAACGGCACTGTTAGCCTTAACAATAACAACATTACTTTAAAGTCTGATGCTGCAGCCACAGCCAATGTTGGCCAAATGGGAAGCGGCGCTGCATTTAACTATAATGGAAGCGGCCGGTTTGTAGTAGAGCGCTACTACCCCGCAAGAAGATCCTGGCGCCTGATAACTGCGCCCGTAACAGCAGCAAGTGGCGGCACTATCAACAGTAATTGGCAGGAAGGCGCAACCAAATGGCCCATGGGCCCGGCAACCCCGGCCAGCAACCCGAATAACGGATATGGCACACACATCAGCGGTGGCGCTAATGCTGATGGCTATGACCAAAACGTAAATGGCAACCCCTCTATAAAAGTATTTAGTGCAGGCGTATGGAGCGGCATGCCGGTAGCCACATCCCTTTATACAAAAAAAGTGACTGACGAACCCGGGTACATGCTTTTTGTAAGGGGCAGCCGTGCTGTGGATTTAACTTTTGGGATTTATACTGTGCCTGACAATACTGTAGTAAGGACAACAGGCCAGTTAAAAACAGCGAATGTTGCCCCTGTCTCCTACACCAGCAGCGGCATTACAGTGCTGGGCAACCCTTTTGCTTCGGCTATCAACTTCAACACGCTGGCAGCACTCAATAGTTTTTCATTGGCGGAAAACAAATATTATATGTGGGACCCATCCTTAACCGGTGGCTATGGCGTGGGCGCATGGGTAACGCTTGCTTACAACGGCTCTACTTACGACAGGACAGTTACTTCCCTCAACGATTATCCCTCTTCCGGTGGCAACCAGGGCATTGACAATATCGGCACAATACAATCAGGCGCAGCCATTATGTATGATTTTGGCGCTGCGCCAAAAACCATCAATATAGATGAGACTGTAAAGGTAGATGGCAGCAGCAACCTGTTGTTCAGGCCAATGCCAGTACGCAGGAAACAAATGCGTACCAATTTGATGGTGCCAAGAGCCAGCGATACTTCTGTTATAGATGGTGTGCTGGTTACATACAATCCTTCTTACAGCAATGCAGCTGATGGGCTTGATGTAAACAAATTTGGCAATTTTTCTGAAAACCTTGGGCTAAGCAGAGAAGGCAGATTGCTTGCGATTGAAAGGAGAAAAACCATCGGTTCAAGAGACACTATATTTTACAATATATCGCAAATGCGCCGTGGCACTTACCTGCTTTCTTTTGAGCCAGACAGCCTGGCAAAGCCAAACTTAGCCTGCTATTTTGAAGACAATTTCTTAAACACAAAAACGCCGGTAAGCCTTAACCAGGCGTCTGTTTTGCCATTTACATTAACTGATGATGCAAGCGCACAAAAAGACAGGTTTAAACTTGTGTTTAAGCCATGGATAAGGTTTAATAACTGCAATGCATCTTCAAGAGGCGAAAATATAAAGGTAACATGGGCTGTGGCAGACGAAAATGATATAGCCGGGTATGAAATAGAACGTTCAACAGACGCCATTAATTTTACTGCTGTGGGCACTTTGCGTGGCATTGGAAATAGTACATATGCGCCCTATGAATTTATTGACCCGAATATGGCTGCAGGGCAATACTATTACCGCATTAAAGCTACAAGCCAGCACGGGGTTGTTGCATACAGCAGCATTGCCAAAGCAAGCATTATAAAAACCTGCCCTGCTTTATTTGTCTTCCCCAACCCTGTAATGAACAACAATGCAGCTTTGGTTATAAACGATAAACTGCCGTTGGGGGAATACAATTTGACATTGCTTACAGCAAACAAAAGTGCAATAAGCACCAAAAAAATTATGCATACAGGAGGAAGAGGCAGTTATGCTTTTATGCCGGGAGCCAAATTAATACCCGGTATTTACCAGCTTGAAACAATTTTACCTGATAACAGCAGGCAAACAATTAAAGTGATTGTAAAATAAATTATTGCTGCTTAAACACCGGTGTAATTGAATGGTGTTATTGCCCTTAACTCTTTTTTTAAAGCACCAGACACATGCAGTCTATTAATAAAAGCGTGGATAGCTTTTTTATTAATAGCGCCTTTGCCTCTTGTCAATTCTTTTAATGCCTCATAAGGCTGGGGATAATTTTCCCTTCGAAGGATGGTTTGAACAGCTTCTGCTACAACCGCCCAATTATTATCAAGGTCTTTATTGATTGCAGTTTCATTCAGCACTAATTTTTCAATGCCCTTTTCAATTGATTTTATGGCCAGGATTGTATGCGCTACTGGCACGCCAATATTCCTTAACACTGTCGAGTCGGTTAAGTCTCTTTGAAGCCTCGATATAGGTAATTTGGCAGAAAAATGTTCAAGCAGGGCATTAGCAATGCCAAGGTTGCCCTCAGCGTTTTCAAAATCAATTGGGTTTACTTTATGCGGCATGGCGCTGCTGCCCACCTCCCCTTTCCTGGTTTTTTGCTTGAAATAATCCATACTGATATATGCCCAAATATCACGGCAAAAATCAATGAGAATTGTATTGATGCGCCTGACGGCATCGAAATGTGCGGCCAGCGTATCATAATGTTCTATTTGGGTTGTGTATTGCTGCCTGTTGAGCCCCAGCTTTGCTTCTACAAACTCATTTGCAAATTTTATCCAGTTGTATTTGGGGTATGCGGCATAGTGGGCGTTAAAATTGCCTGTGGCGCCACCAAACTTTGCAGTAAATGGAATATAGCTGAATAATTGTACCTGGTTTTCAATTCTTTCAACAAAAACCATCATTTCCTTACCCAGCCTTGTTGGCGACGCAGGCTGCCCATGTGTTTTGGCAAGCATTGGAACATTTCTGTATTGCCGTGCCATTTTATTGATAGCTGCCTGAAGGTTGAGCACAGCGGGCAGGTATTCATGTTCGGTTGCATGCTTCCAGCTTAATGGTATTGCTGTGTTGTTGATGTCCTGCGATGTAAGCCCGAAGTGTACCCATTCTTTTAAATTGGAAGCATTGCATTTGCCTAAAGCTTCTTTTAAAAAATACTCCACCGCTTTTACATCATGGTTAGTTATTTTTTCCGTTTCCTTTATCTGCTCTGCGTCGGCCATCGAAAATCCCGCTGCTGTTTTCAGTACATATTCTTTTGCAGCAGGGGGCAATTTGAAAAATTTCTTTTCAGCAAGAAATAAAAAATATTCAACTTCTACCAGCACACGGTATTTAATGAGGGCGTATTCGCTGAAATATTCATCTAAATGATGCAGTTGTTTGCGGTACCTTCCGTCAACAGGGCCAATGGCTGTAAGTGCAGTTAATTCCATAATGAATAATAAGGTGCAAAGATAATTGTTAGCATGTTCCCAGCAAGTAACAGCTTATCTTTGCAACATGAATTCAAACGCACCCTTTGCCGATGGAGTGAAAATAAAAGTTGGCGCTGTCAATTACCTCAATACAAAACCGCTTGTGCATGGCCTTGAAAAAGGGCTGATGAAAGACGAAGTGGAGTTGCTGTATGATTACCCCGGCAAGGTCGCTGAATTATTAATTGATAACACAATTGATGTTGGGCTGGTGCCTGTTGCCATCATCCCCGAAATGAAAGAGCACCACATTGTGGCAGATTATTGCATTGCATCCAATGGGCCGGTGGCAAGCGTTTGTTTGTTTAGCGAAACACCATTAGAAGAAATAACAACTGTATTGCTTGATTACCAAAGCCGCACTTCTGTTTTGCTGGTGCAATATTTGTTAAAAGAGTACTGGAAACTCAATCCCGTATTTAAAAAAGCAGGGGCCAACTTTACCAACGAAATAAAAGGCACAACCGCAGCAGTGGTAATCGGCGACAGGGCATTCAGGCAGCGCAAATTGTCACCTTTCATTTATGATTTAGGCGAAGCCTGGAAAAACCATACCGGGCTGCCCTTTGTATTTGCAGCATGGGTAAGCAACAAGCCTTTGCCTTCTTCATTTATATTTAATTTTAATGCAGCCAATGAATACGGGCTGCAAAGGCTGGGCGAAGTAGTTGCAGCTAACCCATACAGCGAATTTGACTTAAACAAATACTACACACAGCATATCCAATACCGCTTGGACGAACAGAAAAAGGAAGGCCTTCACAAATTCCTTCACTGGTGCAGGCAGCTAAAACAAACGTTCCACCTTGTATAATTTTTTTTCAGCAGCCTTTCTGTAATAAGCAGCCTTTTTTTTCGTTATCATTTCAGTTTTGCAGGGCATGCCCCTGTTTTAGCCATTCTATAGCTGAAACCCAACAGGCCAATGAAGAAATTGCTGATAATTATTACCTGTGTTTTATCTGTGCCCTTGTCGTATGGCCAGGGCCTGACTGCAAAAAAACTGCTCGACATATTTACAATACCGGCG
>CAYRRL010000246.1:0-5267 GCA_964426665.1 uncultured Ferruginibacter sp.
TGGCAATTTGGCTATGCGTTCCTTAAAGCAAATGATGCCGGGAAAAGAATACGCTTATACGGTACGTGTGGTAAGCGATATCCTTGAATCGAATGGTTCATCTTCAATGGCTACAGTATGCGCTGGTTCATTAGCATTGATGGATGCTGGCGTGCCTGTGCCAAAGCACGTTAGCGGCGTGGCAATGGGCCTTATTACTAAAGAAGGCAAGTTTGCTGTGCTGACTGACATCCTTGGCGATGAAGACCACCTCGGCGATATGGACTTTAAAGTAACGGGCACACGTGATGGCATTTGCGGCGTGCAAATGGATATTAAGGTAGACGGCCTTAGCATGGACATAATGCGCCAGGCACTGGAACAGGCACGCAAAGGCCGGCTCCATATTCTGGATGCGATGTATGAGTGCATACCAGCTCACAGGCCAGATGTGAAGCCTCATGCGCCACGCATGATAAAACTGATAATAGACAAAGAATTTATCGGTGCTGTTATCGGGCCAGGCGGCAAAGTGATACAGGAGATCCAGAAAGAAACAGGCACTACTATTAATATTGAAGAAGTAGGCAATACAGGCGAAGTAAGTATCTTCTCTGTAAATAAAGAAGGGCTTGATAAGGCTACCGCATGGGTTAAAGGCATAACAGCCGTGCCCGTTATTGGCGATACTTATGAAGGCACTGTAAAAGGCATTAAAGAGTTTGGCGCATTTGTCGAATTTCTTCCTAAGAAAGAAGGCTTGCTGCATATAAGCGAAATAAGCTGGAAGCGCCTTGAAACGATGGACGGCGTATTTAAAGAAGGCGACAAAGTGAAGGTTAAGCTGCTTGATGTGGACCCACGCACAGGCAAATTTAAGCTAAGCCGCAAAGCGCTGATGCCAAAACCCGAGCAGCAGCCAAGGCCTGAAGCAAAGCCGAAAGCAGAGTAACAAATTTTATTTTCTATAGCACGATGCCCCAAATTGTTGGGGCATCTTTTTTTGCCCCAAAACTGGCACATGAACTGCTTTAATTAGCGGGACAGTTTTTCGCCTAAAACAGTAAACGCATTTCCAGGCACTGCTTTGTACGGGCATTTACATGATAAACCTTCTCTGCATAAAACTCCTCCTTTGGCGCTGTATGTTCCAGAGTTCGGCAGCTGTAAAATGCTCTTTCCTTTCTTCCAGTTTGCAATCGGCTGCCAGCTTTTCTTCTGTAATGGCAGTTAACTTTTCTAATTCCATTTTGGTTACTGTGGTTAAGTATCCCTGGTTTTGCTTTTTCATGGCTTTTGCTTTTTTTATTTTTTTTATTATTACTTGCTATTGGCCGGTTGTTTTCGCCATAACAAGCAAGCAACAATGTGCCAGAAAAAAAACTATTGAAAATCAATTGAAATCAAAATGTGCCTTGAAAAAACTGTGCGGTTGCGGTACAATACATATACTGTTTTGATACAGGCACTATCAATCTTTATAACCATTGGCTATGCCATATGCTAAACAGTGCAACTATCAGCACTGAATTTCCTTATGATTATATACTTTTACTAAACACCTGCAAACCATTAAACCAAAAAGTTAAAGCATGAAAAACAAACTGCTGCTGTTAACAATCATCTGCTTCCCATTTCTGGCATCTTACTCTCAATTAAAAGCAAAGAAGGATACACTGATTAGTGATGGAGCATTCAATAAAATGATACATGATTATTACAACTTTACGCTGGTGGGCTCGCAAACGCCCGCTACCGGCTTTAAAATAGAAACAAATAAGCCTTCCATTGGCCTTAAAGGGAATATTTTTTCCAACAGCAACAGGTCTTTGGTTGCTAATCTTGAAATTGAAGGAGGGCTTGAGAATAATATAATGCAGTTGTTTGCAGGCAATACATTAAATACATACTTTAAAGGCAGCATTGGGCTTAACATACTGCAGGGCGGCAATTCGGCAAAGTTCCTTACGATTACAAGAACAGAAAGAAATTTGAATGAGCATGCATTCAGGAACAACAAAACATTGCTGGCAACACAACTGGATACTTTTATTGTAATTAAAACAATTACCGACGATGCCAATTTTGAATCTTATGATTTTAATGCCTTTGTGGCTGCTGTAATTGCAGAAAGGTCTGAGCCAGAGTTTTTGTTGCCCGGTGTTAAGCTTGCTTATAAACCAGAGCAGCAGAGTACTTATTTCAGGGGGCTGGCAAAAGGAGTGCTTGTATTGCTTGGGGCAAAAGACAGCACAGATGAAAACAGCGTGTGGAAAGATTTTACTGGCAAGATAACAAGCAAAAGCGATGGGGAATTAAAATCCAAAAAATTGCTTGAAGATTATGACAGGCTAAAAGCCCACTTGCTAAAAGATGGCATAAAAACACTCAACGGGCGCCAGCATGATTTTGAAATAAAATTAACCGAAGTGTTGTGGACGGTTAAAGCGATAAGGTGGTGGAATATTTCGCTTAGTGCATCCAACAGCAACTTTAAATTGTATGATGCCGGCGCAAAATTGCTTACTGATTCCAATAGTTTTCTTCCATCTCTTTCAGTTTCCCACAACTGGTTGCGAAAAGGCAAAGCGGCGGGGCAGTTTAGTTATTGTAAAGCCGGTGCTGCTTTCCATATAAAAACAAACAGCATTGCCGATATGCAAAAATATAATTACAAAAAGGAAACAACAATTGCAGTTGGGCAGGGAGAAGAATTGAAGTCAACAAAAGAAGGCATTGCATACCAGGGGGATTTTTTGCAAAAGCCGGGTTTTGATGTTTTTGCTGAATGGTATTGCGTGCCATGGAGAACTGTATTTATACCAGGGCTCTATGTAAAAGCAATGTACCGCCATAGCGAGGCATGGATTAATAAAAGCAAGCTATCCGGCGATATAGGAATGGTATGGAATGTTGCAAACAATGACAAGGATGCTAAAAACCTCTTAACCATTGTGCCTTATGTTTCCTGGTCAAATTTCATCAAAGAGTACAAGGATGCGGAAAAAACCAGGGAAAGGAAATTGTCAGACTTGTTTTCTGTAAACGTCAAATTCAGCATACCTGTTAATTTGGGTAAATAACTTTTAAGTAAATTGTTGCATAAATACAAGCCTGCTGCCAGTCAGCGGGCTTTTGTTTCTTTAAGGCTTAAAAAATACACTGCTTTAATGCCGGCTCTTTGCAGCTTCCACAACAAACAGAATAAAAGTACCGCTTCCTGCAAGGGCATCCGTATTTTTGGTGGTACAGAAAAAGTAAACCATAAACACTATGAAATGCTTATCCAATCTTTTATTTGCTTTAGCACTTTTTTCTTTTAGCGCCAACGCACAATTACGATTGCCGGCCGTCTTATCATCCAACATGGTACTGCAGCAAAACGATTCTGCAATGTTATGGGGCTGGGGCAACCCCGCCGAAAAGGTTTTTGTAAACACGGGTTGGGACAACCATGTTGATTCAGCAGTAGTAAGCTGTGGGGCCAAATGGAGCCTGAAAGTAAAAACACCAATTGCCGGCGGCCCTTATACAATTACATTCAACAACCAATGGGAAACAATCCGTCTTCATAATGTGATGGTTGGCGAAGTATGGTTTTGCAGCGGCCAAAGCAATATGGACTGGAATTATTATGTTGGCGTAAATGACATCCAGCAAGAATTAAACCTTGGCAGGCAAGACAACATTCGTTTTTTTTATATTGCTAAAAACACTGCTGATTACCCACAGCAAGATACACGTGGGCAATGGGATGTTTGCGATTCAAACAAATTAAAACCTTTTAGCGCTGTTGCTTATTTCTTTGCTAAAAAATTGCAGGAGGAATTGCATGTGCCCATTGGTTTGATACAGGCAAGCTGGGGCGGCACACCGGCTGAGGTATGGATGCCTGCTGAAAAAACAAATGGCAACCCAATATTAAAAATGGCAAATGAAAAATTGCCTTCCTCCATTTGGTGGCCAATAAAACCGGGGGTTGCATACAATGCGATGGTAAACCCTGTTACCAATTATTCTGTTGCCGGTGCTATCTGGTACCAGGGCGAAGGGAATACAGCGGCGCCGTCAACATACAGCAGGCTGCTCACTGCAATGATTGATTCGTGGAGGGATTTGTGGAAGAAAAATATCCCATTTTACTATGTGCAGATTGCGCCATACACTTACGGAGCAGATTATGCTGGTGCAATTATAAGGGAACAACAGGCGATTGCATCAAGGCATTCAAACACCGGAATGGTAATTATTACGGACCTTGTTGATGATACAACTAATATTCATCCCAGAAATAAAAAGGATGTTGGGCTGCGTTTGGCAAATAAAGCACTGTCAGAAACATACCATAAGGAAAATATAGTTGCATTGTATCCTCAATTTGACAGGATTCAATTTGCAGGCAACAAAGCTGCGATAGGTTTTTTATATACGGGTGGAGAGTTGCTTTTCACTGGCAAATCTATTGCTGCTTTAGAAATTGCTGGCAACAATAAAGTGTTTTACCCGGCAGAGTCAAAAGTAGAAGGCAATATTTTAATTGCATGGAGCACCATGGTTCCGGAACCTGTTGCTGTGCGTTATGGTTTTAGCAATGCAGGCATCGGCAATTTGTTCAGCAAATTTGGGCTGCCTGTTGTGCCATTCAGGACGGATGACTGGCCTTTACAATAACTTATATGAATAAGCTTTTACAAATAGCATTGCCATTTTTACTGTTGTCATGCAATGCTGGCAAAAAAATCAATTCACAATTCAACCCTGCAGATTTCAAGATAAACGGCAGGGCAGTAAAGAATGCTGACGGCTCAGTAACGTTGAGTGCATCTGCATCGTCCTGTATATTCAATTTTGAAGGGAGCGAATGTATATTGTATTTAAAAAATATCGCTTATCCGGGGGACTATAATTACATCAATCTTGAAATTGACGGCGAGTATACCGGCAGGAGAAAAGTAGATGAGGGAGAAGTTCAATCAATAGTTGTAAAAGCAGAAAATAATAATACAATTCATAAATTAGTCGTAAGCAAAGCAACGGAAGCAAGCAATGGCTTGGTGGTTATTACAAAAATTGAGGGGGAAAATATTACAAAGGATAACAGCGTCTTTTCAAAAAAGATAGAGTTTATTGGCAACTCTATCACCTGTGGCTATGGCAACGACCTTGAAATACCCTGCGGTGGCAACAGCAAATGGTACGACCAGCACAATGCATACTGGTCTTATGCATCGATTGTAGCAAGGGAGTTAAATGTTGAGTATATGATTAGCGCTATTTCAGGCGCAGGC
>CAYRRL010000247.1:0-5265 GCA_964426665.1 uncultured Ferruginibacter sp.
TTTCAAGCAGCGGCGATATACGTATTGACGGAACGCTTATCGGCAATCTTACTTCCAAAGCAAAAGTGCTGATAGGGCAGGAGGGTATTGTGGAAGGCGATATCACCGGGCAGCAGGCTGATATATTGGGCAAAGTAACAGGCATGCTTAGAATAAAAGAACTGTTGCAGCTTCGTGGCAAAAGCAATGTTGCCGGGGAATTGCATGCAGGCAAATTAGAAGTGGAGCCAACTGCAACATTCAACGGCAGTTGCCACATGGGGGCCAGCGTTGTAGAGCTTACAGCAGAATTAGGCAATGTAGCCAGCAAATAAATTTTAATTGATAAAACAGATGAAGAACCAGGCAAGGGAATTGATTCCGCTGATACTGCTGTTTATACTTTTTAATAATTTTTTTCTTTTTGGCAAAAGCTGGCTTGCCAGGCACAGCATTGACCATTTGGCAATGATAATTGCCAATTCCTTGTTTTTTGTAGTAAGCATTTTGGTTTTCAGGATGCAGAAGAAGGCTGCGAAAAACCCCAACCCAAATGTATTTGTAAGGGCCGTGATGGGCGGCACAATGATAAAGATGGCAGTATGCGCCATTGCCATTGCCGTGTATGTTTTTGCATTCAGGGAAATATTCAGCAAGTGGACGGTGTTTGCCGCCATGTTTTTGTACCTCATTTACCTTGCAGTGGAAGTAAGAATGGCAACTAAACTGAACAAAAAGACTAATGCCTAAGCAAGAAGCGCCGCTGCTGCAATTGAAAACTTATTTGCCCGAAGGCAGTTTTGAAGATGTGGCGTATTACCTCCAGCACTACAAAGTGCATCTTACCATCACCCGGGAAAGAAAATCTGTTTTAGGCGATTACCGCAATTCGTTCGCTGATAAAAACCACCGCATCAGCGTTAATGGAAATCTTAATAAATATTCATTCCTCATTACACTGTTGCATGAGTTAGCGCATTTATTTACTTATGAACGCTTTGGCCACCGTGTACAGGCGCATGGGCCAGAATGGAAAAATGAATTCAGCAAAGTGCTGGCGCAGTTCCTTCTAAAAAAAATATTCCCGGCAGATATTGACAAAGCGTTGTTGCGGACATTGCAAAACCCTGCTGCAAGCAGTTGTGCAGATGTTTCATTGTTAAGAGTGTTGCATAAGTATGATGAAAAAGATGATGGGATTGTGTTGGTGGAAACAGTGCCCGATGGAAAAAGTTTTAAAATAAAAGGAGGGAAAGTTTTCAGGCGCATTGAAAAAATAAGAAAGCGTATTAAATGTGTTGAAGTGACAAGTGGAAAAATATATTTGTTCAGCCCAGTATATGAAGTAGAGGTGATAGAATAATAAAAATTATTTTCAAGCTTTGCTAAAGCGTATCACATTCCCGTTATTATCCTGTATTGAAAACTCCCTTCTACCAAACTTAGCATCTTTAATTTGCCCCGGCGGCCAAAGCATATCCTTGCCTGCAAAAATTGTATAAAGGCTTTCCACATCATCGGTAAAAACAAGGCATGAGCCCGGATGGAACTTTGATGCATCTATTACAATATAAAAATGTATTTCAGCATTGCCCGATTTTACAGTAGCATAGCTGCCCATATTAGTGCCCTTGAACCCAAGCCTTGTTTCATAAAAATCTATTGTGGCCCTCATATTGAGCGCCGGCAAAAGAGGTATTGCTTTGTGCAGCATTATTTAATTGTGGTAATGACGGGGAAAGTTATTTTAAAAAACTCTATTTTCGTAAACAGCGCAAAAAATTGTTTCTGCCAAACCAAGCAACATATACAGAAGAGCAATTAGTTTTTGGCCTTCAGCAAAGGGACCAGCAGGCATTCAGTTACCTGTACGACCATTATGCGCCGGCGCTCAATGCCATTATATACAGGATGGTGGACGACAAAGAACTTAGCGAAGATATCCTGCAGGAAGCTTTTGTAAAAATCTGGAACAATTTTAACAGCTACGACAAAACCAAAGGACGGCTTTTTACGTGGATGCTTAACCTTACACGTAACCTTGCCATTGATACCTTGCGCAGCAAGAGTTATAAAAAACAGGCAAAAATCTCCGGCGATGAAAACGCCGTAAGTAATATCAAAGATGCCAATACTGGTATAGAGAAATTTGATTCTGTAGGGCTGGCAAAGCAGTTGGCAAACCTTAAACCGGACCAGAAAACGATTATCGGCCTGGCCTATTTCAATGGCTATACACAGGATGAAATTTCCAAGCAATTAAATATTCCTTTGGGAACTGTAAAAACAAAAATGCGCTCTGCCATATTAGAGCTAAGAAAATATTTGAAACAAACGTAAGTGGAAGCAAACGAAATCATATCATCAGGGCTATTAGAGCTGTATGCAGCCGGGCTGGCTTCTCAGGAAGAAACAGCACTGGTGTTGCAGCATGCAGCACAATACCCTGAGGTAGCTGATGAACTGGCGCAGATAGAAGCCAGCCTGGCATTGTATGCCCGGGCTAATGCTGTGCAGCCGGGGGCTTCAGTAAAGGAAAAAGTATTTGAAAGAATAAATGAGGGCGAAAAATCAAAAGCATCCCCGTTCACAAAGCCTGATGATAATTATGCGCCTGTCGTAAAAATTACATCTGTGTGGAAAAATGCTGCTGCTGCTGCAATTGTTTTGTTGATAGGAAGTGCAGTGCTCAACATAGTGCAATACAACAACAGCAGTAAAAAAGATGCTGTTATTGCCGAAAAAGAAGGCCACCTGCAACAGGCACTTGCAACAAATGACAGCCTTCTGCAAAAAGGCAAATCAATGAGCGATTATGTGGAAGTGGCCCGTAATAAATATAGCCAGGCCATATCTGTAAACGTGGCGAATGCAGTTGATTCATCAGCAAAAGTTTTCTGGATGAAAAATACTGGCGATGTATATGTTGACCCATCGAATTTGCCTGTATTGCCTGGCGATAAGCAATATGAATTGTGGGCTATTGTAGATGGCGTGCCTGTAAATGCCGGCATTATCATCACAACGGGAAAAGGCAGTTCATATAAAATACAGCCGATGAGAGCATTTGGGGCTGTTAAAGTACAGGCCTTTGCTGTGTCAATAGAGCCTAAGAGCACTAAAGCTGCAGAAAAACCTACAGTAGTGTATGCGGTTGGGCCTACAATATAATTAGTATAAAAATAATTTTATATGCCGGTTGAAGCAACCGGCATTTTTTATTTGTTGCTTTGGCCTTCAATAATTTTTTCAATAAATGTTTGTTGTTTTAAAATCTGCACCTCATTGTATTCCGTATTTGAATATGACAAATGATTTTTAAAAAATAAAATTCAAACACGATGAAAAAATTAATTATTTCAATGATGATTGCGGCAGTTGTGCTCTCAAGCAATGCATCATTTGCACAAGCAGCTATGCAAAATGAAAAAACAGTAGAAGTAGGCGGCGCATTGATGTACCCATCAAAAGATATTGTAAGCAATGCAGTAAACAGCAAAGACCATACAACGCTGGTGGCTGCAGTAAAAGCAGCCGGCCTTGTAGAAACATTGCAAAGCCCTGGCCCGTTTACCGTATTCGCCCCTACTAATGATGCATTTAAAATGCTGCCTGCGGGCACAGTGGGCAATTTGCTGAAACCAGAAAACAAAAACATGCTGGCTGCAATACTTACTTATCATGTAGTAGCCGGCAGGTGGGATGCAGCAGCTATTGCCAAACTAATTAAAGATGGCGGCGGCACCGCAGAAGTAAAAACGGTAGCAGGAGGAAAACTGTGGCTGATGATGAAAGGGAAAGGCCTTATGGTGAAAGATGAAAAAGGCAGTTTGGCAAAAGTTACGATTAAAGATGTGAACCAAAGCAATGGCGTGATACATGTGATTGACCACGTGCTGATGGCAAAGTAAAAATATATTGCCCCCTTTTATGAAAATGAAAAGCGCTGCTTGGTTAGCAGCGTTTTTTTATTTGTGTTTTTTTGTTTATTCAAAATCTTTCAGGAAAGAAAGTATGTCGCTTTTTTTGCGTAGCGAAATACTTACAGTGCTGCCGTCTTCCATTTCCATGTAGGAGTTTTTGCCCCTGTAATATTTTTTCAGGTATTGGGTATTGATAATCCATGAATTGTGCACCCTTACAAAATTGGGTGTTGTAAAATGGCTTTCCATTTCTTTTAATGACCTTGCAGCGGTAATGTTTTTTTTGTTTGCCATATACACCAGGGTATAGCTCCCCCGGGCTTCGCATTTTATGATTTCATCTGCATTTACAAATACAACGCCGTCTGCTACCGGCAGGCCTATTTTTTGCGGCGCAGCAGCCTGGTTTTTCAGTTCCTTTATCATTTCAAAAATACTGCTGTTGCTAACTGCTTTGTTTATTTTATCAACAGCTTTGGCTGTGGCTTCTTTAAGCTCTGCAATACTGATTGGTTTTAGCAAATAATCAACTGCATTGTAACGGAAGGCCCTGGCCGCATAATCAGCGTGCGCCGTAATAAATATTACATGGAAACGCATGTCTTCTTTCTGTAGCTGCTCCATCAATTCAAATGAACTGTTTTGGTTCAGCTCAACATCAAGGTACAGCAACTGAGGCTGCGTTTCTTTTATCAATTGCAGCCCGCTGGCCACATCTTTGGCATGGCCTATAAGCTTTATGCCCGGGCAATGCTCGCTCACAAGTTGTTTTAACAGTGCGATATTGTTTGGTTCGTCTTCAATGTGTACTGCGTTAATCATAAAGTTTTTTTATAAGGGAGTAGTAAAATTACTTTGGTTCCGCATGGCTTGCCATCTGCGTCGTACAGGTCTTCTATGCTGATGCCGCTTTCCCCTTCGTTGTACTCAGCAAATGTTTCAAGCCTTTTTTGGATTATATCCATGCCATAGCTTTTGTGTTTGGTAAATGTGTTTTCGCTAAATGATGAGATACCTTTGCGGCCAACGCCGTTGTCTGTAATGGTACAGGCAACCGAATTGCCGCTCCGGCTGAAGCAGGCATTGATAAGGCCTTTCCTGCCTTCTAATGATTTAATGCCATGCCGCACACAGTTTTCAACAATTGGCTGCACCATCATGTTTGGGATAAATGTATTGGCGGCATCAATGCCGCCGGCAACATTTACATTGTATTCAAACTGGCCCGATAGCCTTAGTTGCTCAAGCAGTAAATATTCTTCCAGGTAAGCTTTTTCTTCGCTGATGGGTATAAATGGCTTTGCAGACATATCCAGCGTTTTGCGGATAAGCCTTGCAAACTTTACCAAATATTCGCTTGCAT
>CAYRRL010000248.1:0-5247 GCA_964426665.1 uncultured Ferruginibacter sp.
GAATGCGACATGCAGCAATGGGCAAAGCAGAAGAATAGCCTTATATTTGTGGCAGTGCAAGTACTGGTGAAACCCCCAGCCAAAACATTATCCTTTTAATTTAATATCCTTTTGCCAAGTTTGCTGTAACCATTGCGGCAGGGTAAAAAATTTTATCGAATGAAGTTTTTTTTGCTTAGCATTATTGTTATTTTTTTTGTTGCGGGCAGTGCCATTGCTCAGCAGGCTTTCGATTTTTATGTAAGCAATGCAGGCAATGATGCTAACGCTGGAACCATTAATGCGCCCAAAAAAACAATAGCTGGGGTAAGGGCTGCTTTGGAAAATGCCGGGCCAATACCTGCACCGCTAAAGATTGGTTTCCGAAGCGGCGATGTATTCAATGAAACCTGTTCGCCGGCCTTCCCTATACTTGCAGGCACGTATTTCCCGAATGCCGCTTCAAAAAAATTTGCTGTGTTAAATGGTGCTGAAGTGTACAATACCGGATGGGTACGTGCAGGCGGCACAGCTAATATGTACTGCCAGGATATTCCCTTGGCCGGTTTTTCAGATAATATTATCACCAGCATCAGCACCTACAGCTATATTTATGTTTTTGAGGTTGACAGGCAGCTTGAGCTTACTGCGCCTATTACAGCCAGGCGCATGTTGAAGTTTGTAAATACCCTGGCAGGTGCTGACAGCTCAGCCGGCAGTTTTTACGAAGCAGCGCCCACCGGCACTAATACATTGCGTGTGTATATACATACCAGCAACGGCAGGCCGCCAAACTACAACCCACAATACCGCTACGAAGTATCAGTAAGAGACAGGGCTTTTAGAAGTTCATTGCAGCAAAACAACTTTATTGAAAGGCTGTGGGCAACTGGGTATGGCGCCGGGCATGGCACACTGCATGTGGGCGGCAATACTTCTATCAACAGGGCAATACTTGGCCCCGGCGCAGGCATCCATCATATAGGCATACGCAGCGGCGTTATCAACAATACGCTTTTTTTGCCCGGCCCGGTAAATACCAATGGGTATGCAGTAGTGTTTTACGATGGGGAGGGCTTGCAAAGGCGCAATGCCATACGCAACAGCATTTTTCTGGATATAAGGTACCCTGTGTACTCACATATCGGAACTGGCGCAAGGTATGCGTCGCTAAGTTTGGACAACGTGGTTTCGTTTGCTAACCCGGCTGAGCCCATGTCTTTTCTTGAATGTGCCGATACCGATTCTATTTTTATCAATAATGTATATGTTGATGGGCACAGGATTGGCCACCAAAGCTCAACACCTTATGTTTATGCGAAAAACTCTGTGTTCAAAGACGTTGCCCGGGGCATAGGTGTTTCTGGCGCCAATAAGGAAATGTCTGTTTTCAATTGTTTTATAAGGTTTTTTCGGGGCCCTATTTCTGCAGGTGTTATTGTAGAGCGTGAAGGGAAGCTAAACCTTTCCAATTCTGTGCTTCATTGCAAAGACAAATCATTTTATAGTAATATCAATACGCCAGTTGCGTCTTTTGTTGCCAACAGCATAAAACCTGGCAGCGGGGCAACTGTTAAGGGCAATATTTTTGTATCGGAAGTGAATGATGCCAATTTTGTCCTCGCTGGCATCACCAATGTGGAAAATGGCCCTGCTACAAGCCCCGATGTTTGGGGCAACAATGTATATGTGTTGCTTAGCGGCAAAAAGATATGCTGGAAAATAGCGGACAGCAGCAGGCATACATCTTATTACATTGATAGTTTTAGCCATTGGCAGGCTCTTAGTGGGCAGGACAGGAACAGCCTTTTCTTTGATTTAAGAAACGACCCACGTGGGCTGAAAGCAATTTTTGCCAACCCCGACAGCGGCGATTATTCTATTGCTAATACGCTTGAAGGCAATGCCATTAAGCAACTCAGGGCTGGCATGGCAAAACCTGTCAGTTGCTTTTTACCAAGGCCTTCTTATGAAGAAGCTGCTGATATTATTATGAACGATGCTGTGCTTTCTGCCAATGCCTGCCGCAAAACGTGCCTGCAGGGCAATATTAAATTAAGCAACAGTATCAGCAGCGCTGTTACGCAAAATAAGAAAGTGAAATTGCAGTGGTATATTGAAGACGCAGGGAACGTGGGGCATTTTGAAATTATGCGGTCGTTTGGCAGTGGCGGCTATGTGGTTATTGGCAAAGTGCCTGCGGAAGAAGATATAACCAATTACAGCTTTACAGACAGTACTGTGGTGCCGGGCATAGAGTACAGGTACAGTATTGGCGTAGTTACAAAGTTGCTTGAAAAATGCTATTCGGCTGCCAGTATTATTAGTACGCCCGATGGCCCGGCTTTTAATATTTACCCCAACCCTTCGCCGGGCAATATTACTATTGGCTTAAATGCATACTACGGCCCCGTAAAAATTACAGTGCATGATGCATCAGGCAGGGTAGTGCATCAAAAGGAACTGAATGCCCGCTATGGTGTCCCGCCACAAGCCAATCTTTCTTTCCTGCCAAAAGGAATGTACTGGATGATGATTGAAACAAGCAATGGCAATAGCAGAAAGGGTTTTGTGATAAGGTAAAACCCGGGTTTCAGTAAAATAAGCAAGGGGCTTTTCGGCCCCTTGTTTATTTTGTGTAAGTTAGAATGATATTAAGATATCATTTTGCCCCTTTCAATATTATTATTGACGATGCGGTAATTTTTTTCCCGGGATGCGGTAAGGATGAAACCTATTGAAGGCAGTGCCTGCTGTATAATTTCATCAGATTGGCCTGCTTCAGTCGTATACACTTGCTGCTCATTGTTGCCAGCCAGGGCATTTTTTACTACCGCTGTCCTTTTCAGGGTTACATTGGGGTAACGTGAAGCAAATTGTTGCATAGCATTTATGTCTGTTTCCGACACTACTGCAGGGCGGCCCATCCAATACATGAAATTGGTTACATCATTTGTACGCAAAACGGTGCTCATTTCAGCCTCAGTAATGTGTACAAACACAAATGAAGGGAAAACAGGGCTGTAACTGATTTTCTTCCTGAAACCATTGCTTACAAGCATCTTGCGGGTCTGTGGGCAAAGAGTTTCAATTCCTTTTTTTAATAATGCCGCCGCCACTTTCAATTCATGTTGTGGGCGGGTGCATACTGCATACCATTGTGTTGACATCTAAAACTGGTTATAATTTTTAATAATCCAGTTTTTACAGGGAATAGGATGGGATGGCGAAAAGACAAAAATAGCATAAATACAGTTGCATGGTATTAAAAAATATTTTTTAAGGTATAATAATCAGCATGGCATGGCCATATTTAGCTTTTGGGTGCCCAAAATCACAGTCAGTCCTATTTTGTATTTGGTTATTTTCGCCGCAGAAAAAGCACCATGCAAAAGATTTCAATTGCCATACACGGCGGGGCGGGCACTATTTTAAGGGAGCTAATGACCCCAGAGCTGGAAAATGAGTACAGGCTTGGCCTGCAGGCTTCCTTGGCAGCAGGTTATGCTTTGTTAGAAAAAGGGGCAGGTGCCATAGATGCTGTGCAATCGGCAGTTGTATTGCTTGAAGACAACCTGCTCTTTAATGCCGGCCGTGGCAGCGTTTTTACAAAGCAGGGCCAGCACGAAATGGATGCGGCTATCATGGATGGCAAAGATTTAGCTGCCGGAGCGGTGGCAGGCGCCCGCAATATCCGCAACCCGGTGCTGCTGGCAACAGAAATAATGCTTCACAGCAACCATGTTTTTTTAAGCGGCAGCGGCGCCAGCGATTTTGCCATGCAACGCAAAATAAAAATGGAACCTGATGAATATTTTTTCAGCCAGTTCCGTTACGAGCAGTGGAAGCAAGCCAGGGATGGTGAAGAATATTCCCTTGACCATTCCGTGAGCAAGGCAGAGGCCTTAATGAAAGATAAAAAATTTGGTACCGTGGGCGCTGTGGCCTGCGATGCCAATGGTAATGTGGCCGCAGCTACCAGTACTGGCGGAATGACTAACAAAAAATTTGGGCGTATTGGCGACACCCCGGTGATAGGCGCTGGTAATTATGCCAATAATAAAACCTGCGCTATCAGTTGCACCGGGCACGGCGAGCCATTCATAAAAGCAGTGGCGGCTTATGATGTGAGCTGCCTTATGGAATACAAAGGGCTAAGCCTGCAGGAGGCAATGAATGAGGTGGTAAATAAAAAATTGGTTGCTATTGAGGGCGAAGGCGGCATGATAGGAGTGGATGCAGCAGGCAATATTGCCATGCTGTTTAACAGTGCAGGCATGTACAGGGCTGCTAAGAGCAGCGATGGTTTTGAAACAATCAGGATTTATGCTGATTAGTTATTTGTTAATAGTTATTGGTTATTAGTTTTAGCAGTTAATGAAAAAGATAGCAGTTATTGTAGCTGGCGGCTCGGGCTCCAGAATGAATGCACAAACCCCCAAACAGTTTTTGTTGCTCAATGGCAAACCTGTTTTGTATTATACCATCAATACTTTTTTGCAGGCATATGCTGATTTGAAAATAATTCTGGTGTTGCCGGAAGAATATATTGCCACAGGAAAGGAAATTATTGACGCATATTTTGATAATAGCCGCATAGCCATTACAGAAGGCGGGCGCACAAGGTTTCACTCGGTACAAAACGGCCTGCAGCTTGTAAATGAAGAAAGTATTGTATTTGTGCATGACGGGGTGAGGTGTTTGCTTACCACTGCATTGGTGCAGCGCTGCTACAATGCTGCATTACAACACGGCAGCGCTATCCCGGCCATTGATTGCAAAGACAGCGTAAGGGTTATTAAAGGCGAAAACAGTGAGCCAGCTGACAGGAACATTATTAAATTAGTTCAAACACCGCAAACATTCCACAGCAAAATTATATTGCCGGCTTTCAAAATAGACTTTAAAGACAAGTTTACCGATGAGGCCACAGTAGTGGAAGCATTTGGCATGAAAGTTCATTTGGTAGAAGGGGAGGAGAACAATATCAAGATTACAAAACCAACTGATTTATTGATTGCCGGGAAATTGCTGCAAGGGTTTGATAACGGTTGAAAAAATCACCGCTTCAGCAGTTTTAACAGCCTAGGTAATTTGTTATACTTCAATTGTGCATATTTTTCTTCCACAGCGCCAAAGCTGCTGTAAAAAAATGCAAGGTTCCTGATATCGCTCCCTTCAAAATCAAGCACCATATTTTTCCCGGCATAATCCTTTATAAAGGCATTTATCAATGCATGAGAAGCGCCAATGGTTTTGCCGTTTGGA
>CAYRRL010000249.1:0-2850 GCA_964426665.1 uncultured Ferruginibacter sp.
TTTAACGGGATAAAAATACCACCGGGGTTATCAATCCTGTAAGTAAATGGGGCGGCGCCAGCTGTTGGGTTCACAAATATTTGCCCTGTGGTTGCTGTGGCACAAGCAGTAGCTTTAACTGTAGCGGTAGCTATTACGCCCGGGCCAAATGGCACGTCAGGGCTTAATGCCTTGATGCACCCAATAGCATCTTTTACTTCTATGATATGGATACCACTATCAAGATTGCGGATAGTATCATTTAACGGGATAAAAATACCACCGGGGTTATCAATCCTGTAAGTAAATGGGGCGGTGCCTGCTGTTGGGTCCACAAATATTTGCCCTGTCGTTGCTGTGGCACAAGCAGTAGCTTTAACTATAGCGGTAGCTGTTACACCCGGGCCAAATGGCACGTCAGGGCTTAATGCCTTGATGCACCCGGCAGCATCTTTTACTTCTATGATATGGATACCGCTGTCAAGATTGCGGAGCGTATCATTTAACGGGATAAAAATACCGCTCGGGTTATCAATCCTGTAAGTAAATGGCGCTATGCCTGTTGTTGGCTCTACAAATATTTTGCCAGTGGAAACAGCAGCGCAGGCTGTAGCTATTGGCGTAGCGGTAGCGGTAACACCAGTGCCAAATGTAATTTCCGGGGTTAATGTTATGTTGCAGCCCAGTGCGTCTTTTATTATTATGCTGTGGAAACCGCTGTCAAGGCCACGGATGGTATCTAGCAACGGCACAAACCCTGCCGGATTATTATCAAGATTATATGTAAACGGATCTACTCCGGAAGTTGGCGCAACATATACCTGCCCAGTTGTAGCTGTGATACAGGCAGTAGCCTTTGTCGTAAATGTTGCAGAAATACCGGGGCCGTTTGAACCTATTGTCACGGGCGGGAAAGTATATGTACAGCCATTAGCATCTCTTATTGTAAGAACATAATTACCTGCAGTAAGGTTTTTAATGGTATCGCTAAGAGGCAATGGCTGGAAGGGATTGCTGTTAAATGAATAATCATAAGGTGCTGTGCCAGTAGTCACGTCAACCGCTACAGCACCATTGCTTGCAGCAAAACAGGAAGAATTAATAGCATCATACCCTGCGGCCATATTTGCAATAACGCCTACCCTGATATCATCAGCCCTATAAAGACAGCCAAGATTATCCCTTATTGTTACATCATAAAAAGTATTGGCTGTCAAATTTCGAATAGTATCAAGCAAAACAAATGGCTGTGGCGCTGCGCCGGTATCAATTTGCATGTAATAGGGCCCTGTGCCGCCGGATGGGTTGAATACAATATGGCCGTTGTTAATACCATCGCAGGATGCATTCCTCACAATAACAGCTGCGGTAACGCCCGGGTCGTAATCAACATATTGATTAAAAGAATACACACAACCGGCTGCATCTTTTACATTGACTGTATAGGTACTGTCGCCAGCCAAACCATTAAATGCAGGGGATAACTGATAAGCATTAAAAGGCCCGCCGGGTATAGAATATTGGTAAGGAGCCTGCCCTGCAGCAGGCACTACAACCGTAATGGAGCCATTGGTTGCGCCAAGACAGCTTGAATTAGTAGGGTTGGCGGTAGTGGTAAACACAGGGTTGGCATTTATGGTGTAAGGAAGACTATAAATACAGCCAACTCCATCTTTTACAAAAAGTGTATGGGGCCCGTCTGTAAGATTATTGAAAATACCCGTGTTGTTATTGAAAACAGGTGTTGCGCCACCATCAATTGCATAAGTGTACCCTCCTGTACCATTGCTTCCAACTATAGTAACACTGGCATTGCTTGCCCCGGGGCAAGATGCATTGGTAAAAGCAGTAACAGACGCCGTGAGTGTTGAAGGCGTTGTGATGGTAACTGTCGTGTCCTTTGTACAAGTGCCGGTTATATCATGCACCACTACATTATATGTGCCCGGTGGCACTGAAAAACTGTTATTAGGATAAGGCTGGAATGTACCGCCGCCATCAATTGAATATTCATAGTTGGCGCTTGCCGGCGCATTGATGGTAATATTGCCATTTGGGTTAGCGCCGCATTGTGCATTGGTAGTGCTTACATCGATAACGGGGATAGAACCATTTTTAAAAATAGTAATTGTATCTGTGCCATAAATCAAGCTGTCGCTTTGCCCGGGAGGCCAGGAACCCGGGTCAAGGAAATACATGAAATTGTAATAAGTTGACCTTACGACATATTGAGTGGTGGCAGTTGGGCAGATATTATTGAAACCTATTTCAAGGTTATTGTTTTCCCTCCTGCCGGTAGTGTCGCCTACAGCCACAACTGTGTTGCTCATATCCAGCAACTCAACCGTTTTAAACAACGAAGGCCCAACTTTGGGAGTAAAACGCCATGTTTCATTCATATTCAGCCCGCCCCAGGTATCAGTAGCGCTCCGCCCCGGCGCCATCACTGCTTTGTCCCTATCGTAATTTTGTATCCCTATAATTGCCTGCCCATCATTCCATGTAGTGCAAACCTCCCGGTCTTTTATATACACATCAATTAAGCCAAGCCCTTCATACAGTATAATTTGATATGAGTTGTTTATTTTACCAGTGCATTGAAAACATGGAACCTTATAAAAAGTAACAATCCATTTGCGGTGAGGCGCTATGCCTACATAATCCACTTTTACCTGCCTGGTTACAGAGGTGGTTTGCCTGATGTCAATATCATGGTATGCACCCATTATCACAGCCCTGTCGTAATCGGCACTAGGCAGGTTGCCGGTTATTGTCCAGTCGGAAAAAGCACCGGAAAGAGCCATATCAAAAGACACAATGCCATTGGTGCTTACAACAACCTGATCATAATAGTTACCATAGAAAGGGAAA
>CAYRRL010000249.1:2860-5222 GCA_964426665.1 uncultured Ferruginibacter sp.
GCATCGCCCACTTTATGCACAGTGTAATCGTCAGCAAATGCATGCACATCGGGAATCAACCCTCTTAGATCAACACATGTTTGCGTACAGTCAACTGAAGTGTCGGCAGAGCAGCTAAAATTGAAGCTGCTTTGTGCTTTGGAACTGGATACGGACAATAAAAAAGAAATAACAAAGACAGGTAATAGTTTTCTCATTGTGATAAAACATTATTTGATTGAGTGCCGGCTAGTTAGTAATTTAAAGGGAAGCCAGAATACCGCAATTTGCCCGCCTTCACAGGTACGTTTTTAAACGGCTGTAAGTTAACTATTTTAACCTAAAATTAACCCCCCGGAAAAGAATTAATAATCCACACAGCTTTTCTGGGCAATCATTAAAACAAATCAACAAACAAATACGTTTATTGAATATTAATCAACAAGGGTTTAAAATGATTTGTTGCACGCTAAATCACCGGGCAACTTTTATAAAATACATTATTTTTGGCGCATGAACCCCACAGAAAAACTACCCATTAAAATTGCCATCCTCGACCTTTACGAGGGCTATCCCAACCAGGGCATGCGCTGCATTAATGAAATACTGAACCAGTTTGGGGAATTACACAGCCTTGATATAGAAAAAAAAGAGTTTGATGTGCGCCAGAAGCTGCAAGCGCCTGATATGTCCTATGATATTTTTATTTCAAGCGGCGGCCCCGGAAGCCCGCTCGAAAGCAAAGGGAGCGAATGGGAAAGGGTTTATTTTCATTGGCTGAAGCAGGTGGAACATTGGAATAACAACGGGGCACACATACAAAAAAAATATGTTTTTTTCATTTGCCACTCCTTTCAGCTTGCATGCCGCCATTACAAAACAGGGCTTGTAAATAAAAGAAAAAGCACTTCGTTTGGCGTATTTCCTGTGCACTTGCTGAACGAAGGAAAAGATGAAATAGTGTTTGGGAACCTGCAGGACCCTTTTTATGCTGTTGACAGCCGGGATTACCAGGTGGTAAAGCCGAACCATAACAGAATTAACGATATGGGCGGCCGTATTTTGGCCATAGAAAAAGAAAGGCCGCATGTGGCCCATTTAGAAAGGGCCGTAATGGCCGTGCGCTTTAATGAATATATGATTGGCACACAATTCCACCCGGAGGCAGATGCAATAGGCATGAGCATGTACCTGCAAACAGAAGAAAAAAAGAAAACGGTAATTGAAAACCACGGCGAAGAAAAGTGGAAGAGCATGATAGAACACTTAAACGACCCTGATAAAATTTTGCATACGCAGAATAATGTGCTGCCCAATTTTTTAAGGGTTGCAATAGAAAGCATGCAGCCGGCAGAAGTATAAAAGGCGTTTCCGTTTTCCCGTTGACCGTTGCCCGTTAATTGTAATTTGTAGCGCTGCTTATTTAAGCAGTTTTTTTGTTTTCAGTAAAAATGTTTTGCAAAAAACAACCTTTAAATTAAAACAGCTTTCCCTATTTTTAGCCTGCTTTACCGTTCACCAAAACAATTGCCATGCAGAAAGAATTAAGACAAGCTTTCAATAAAAATTTCAGCGGGGAAAAATACAAAGCATATGTGGAGAGGATAGAAAACCTGCACCCCGGCGCATTGGATTTCAGGAATGCAGAAACGCCTGTGTTTGTGCCAAAAGCATTTACACAAAAAATGCTGGATGCCTGCGAAGGTATTATTGATGTGATTGTAAAACCTGATTTTATCTCTCTTACTGACAGGTCTATACCAAAAGATATTATAGTGCCAAATGAAACGGCCCACACAGATTTTATCGCTTTTGATTTTGGCGTTTGTGAAACCGCTAACGGCGAACTGGAGCCGCAATTAATAGAGATGCAGGGCTTCCCTACCCTGTTTGCATTCCAGGCTTTCCACACAAGGTTTACAAGGGAGTATGCCAATGTACCTGCAACACATGATGCCTACTTAAATAATTATAACGAAGAAACCTACCTGCAGTTGCTGAGGGATATTGTAATTGGCGATGAAGACCCGGAGAATGTAATATTGCTTGAAATATACCCCGAACAACAAAAAACAAGGATTGATTTTTACTGCAGTGAAGATGTATTAGGCTTAAAAACTGTTTGCTTAACTAAACTAATACCCGAAGGGAATAAATTGTTTTACGAAAACAATGGAAAAAAAATACAAGTAAAAAGGATTTACAACCGTGTGATATTTGATGACCTGCACCAGCAAAAAGATTTGGGCAACATCATTGACTTTAAACACCCTTGGGAAGTGGAATGGGTATCGCACCCAAATTGGTTTTACAGGATAAGCAAGTTTACCTTACCATTAATAAATAACCCTTATGTTCCTGAAACAGTTTTTTTAAATGAATT
>CAYRRL010000250.1:0-5221 GCA_964426665.1 uncultured Ferruginibacter sp.
GTTAGACGCATCAAAAATAAATTTGCTGCAGTTAAAAGTTTTTACCAGTTGCGGAATATAAACCTTTGGGTTTTTGGAAATAACGATATAGTCAACATTGATTTTATTTTCAACGGGCTCAAACGAAATGTTATCATCAATCACTGCAATTTTTTTATTGGCAAAGCTGTAAAATCCATTTTTGTCAAAAACGGCATCCATTTGCTCAACTCTTTTAGTTAACTGCAATGCAATTCTCCCCGGCTTCAGGTGAAAGTTTTGCAACAAGCCATCTTCTAATAATACACTGTCGCCAATAAAGCAGTATTGGTTGCCTTGTATAAAATCTATTGCCTGCTTTTGCGGCACATTATATACAATTAATTTTTGCTGGTTTTTTATTTGCCAGTTGATAACTGCATGTGCCGATACAAATGCGGCTGAACAAACCAGCGCATACCACAGCGCTTTTTTGTTTTTCTCAATTAGCCAAACGGCTGTAAAAATTACTGCAGCATACAAAAGCCAGGTGGTGAAAATATTTGCCGGTATTTTATCCCATGTGGCAAACGGTATTTTGTTTGTCCAGGCAATAAACTGGTTCATGCCCCATAATGCCCAGCCAATTATTTTGCCTGTGAATGCTGCCAAACCGGGCATCCATGCAAAAGCAATTAAAAAAATGGAAGCATACAAAATGCCTGTTGACAAAGGCACGGCAATTAAATTGGCAAACAAAAACAAAACAGGGAACTGGTGGAAATAATAAATACAAACAGGGAAAGTGAGCGATTGTGCTGCTGTGGTAAGCGCTGCGGCTTTCCATACCCCGTCAATTATTTTGTTTTTAAAAGAAAACAGGTTGTATATGGGTTTTTGAAAAGCTACAATGCCCACAACAGCCAGGTAGCTTAATTGAAAGCCAACATCCCATAAATAATAAGGGTTTACACAAAGCATCACAAATGCGGAAGCTGCCAGTGAATTATAAATAGGCGCCTCCTTAAAAAACATCCTGCCCATGGTGATGAAGGAGAACATAACAGCGGAGCGTATTACAGATGCAGACCCTCCTGTAAGCAAAGAAAAAAGCCAGAGGCAGGTTAAAATCAAAATGGCCTGTGTTGCTTTTGATTTTTTTACAAGGGGCATTCTTGCAAATACCCAAATGAGCAAGCCATAAATTAAACCAAGGTGCATGCCCGATATGGCAATGATGTGCACCACGCCTGTATTGCTGTAAGCCTGTACCAGGTCTTTATCCAGATCGTTTGTGTAGCCAATAAGCAATGCTTCCGCTATGCCCAACTCATCTTTTCCGTTGGTAATGTTCGTTTGCAGTGCCAGTAAAATTTTTGTTTTGGCTGCAAACAGGAATTGCCAGAAACGATTGGTACTTGTTGTTGATAATTTTTTCCAGTCGCCGGCTTTTAAAAACACATTGTGGAATGTTTGCTGAAATGCCGCATAGCGCTGGTAATTGAAAGCGCCGGGGTTGCCTGAGTTTTTTACCGCAATCATTTTTTTGTTGAAAATAACCTGGCTGCCATATTGCAAATCCGGAGCAGCAGCATCTTTTGAAAAGTACAGCAACAGCTTTCCTTCTCCGCCCACTGCTGTATCATTATGAATAATCGTTTCTATATATGCATCTGCTTTAAATGATTTAGTTTTTTCAACCAGCGGCTCTTTGATGGTGGCAATTACAAAATCGCCCTCTTTATAAAAATGCCCGTACCAATTGCTGTGGTGGCGCACATCTTTGTTCCATGTTACAATCATTCCAAACACAACCAGTATTAATTGCACCAGCAGCCCCTGGAAAAAATTTAATTTAAACTTGTAGGCGGCAGGCAGAAATGAAAACAAAAAGAAAGCAAGGGCAAAACATACTAGTGCAGGCAACAGGGCAACAAAGGGCAATTGCAAATACCATTGCATAATAATGCCCATGGCGAAAGGGAGCAGCAACCGTACGGATGGCGATTTTTTCCAGAAAGGTATGTTTAAGGGTTTTGCCATATTTTTTGATGAAACAAAATAGTAAAAAAATGCAAGCCTCACAACATCTTTATTTACCTTTCAGCATGGCTTTGCTGAAAGAAATACCATTGGGCATAAAGCACCTTTTCTTCCCACACCTGTGTGCAGGCTGCGGCACTGATATTTTGCCCGATGATAGTTTGCTTTGCGGCCAGTGCCTGATGGCTTTGCCGCCTACTTTATATGCACAATACAGCGGCAACCCAATTGAAAAAATATTTTGGGGCAGGATGCCGGTTGCTGCAGCGCACAGCGAATTTTATTTTGCCAAAGAAACCATGATACAGCATTTGATGCACCAGCTAAAGTATAAAGGGAATAAGCAAATAGGCGTTTACCTTGGCAACCTGATGGGGAGAACACTACTGAATAGCAGCAACTTTAAAAGTATAGATGCTTTAGTGCCGTTGCCGCTTTACCCTGACAAGGAAAGGAAAAGAGGCTACAACCAGGCAGCAATTATTTGCAGCGGCATGTCTGAAACAATGAATGTGCCAGTGTACAGCAATGTTTTGATAAGAAGAAGGTTTACCGAAACACAAACCAAAAAACACCGTACCGAAAGATGGGAAAATGTGGACGGCAGTTTTGATGTGCAGAACGAAAGCAAAATAAAAGGCAAACATTTGCTGCTGGTTGATGATGTAATAACAACCGGCGCCACATTGGAAGCAAGCGGCAGCAGGCTGTTGCAAATAGAAGGGGTAAAATTGAGCATTGCAACGCTGGCTACGGCAACAAAATGACCATTGGTAAATCACTTATTTTTGAAGGATGAAGATACTTCCGCTCAAATATTGCTTATTGTTTATTGCTTATTGCCTGTATGCTTCTTCCTGCAAAAAAGATTCTTTCATCACTTCTCCTGATGCTTTGCTCGGCACCAGCAGGGATACGCTTAAGTACGATACTGTTTTTACCACTGTCGGCTCCATTACACAATCTTTTACTATCAGGAACGAAAACAGCCAGCGGCTTCTATTAACCAGCGTAAAAGTAATGGGCGGTGCTGCATCGCCCTATAAAATAAATATCAATGGCATTGCCGCACAGGAAGCCACTAATATTGACATAGCAGCGGAAGACAGCATCCATGTTTTTGTAACAGTAAACATTAACCCAAATGCGGCTAACCTGCCCTTTATTGTAAAAGACAGCATACAAATTTTGTATAATGGCAATATAAAATTTGTGCAGTTGGAAGCCTTTGGCCAAAATGCCAGGTTTTTGCGTGGGCAAATAATAAGTACTAATACAAACTGGAATAGCCTGTTGCCTTATATAATCCTTGACAGCTTAAGGGTGGATGAAAATGTATCGCTAAGGCTGGCGGCTGGCTGCAAAGTTTACTGCCATGCCAATGCGCCCATTTTGGTTGACGGGGCTTTAATTGCTAATGGTACAAAAGATGAGCCTGTTATTTTTGGCGGCGACAGGATGGATGAGGATTATAAAGATTTGCCCGCAAGCTGGCCGGGTATTTATTTCAGGGAAACCAGCAAGGGCAATATGCTGGCTTTTACAACAGTAAAAAATGCTTACCAGGCAATTGTTGCCGAAAGCCCTTCTGCTAATACATTGCCGAAAGTTACATTGCACCAATGTATTGTTGACAATGCCCTTGATGCCGGTATTTTATGCATAAACAGCAGCCTTGATGCAGACAATAGTTTAATCAGCAATTGCGGCAGCAATATCAATATTATTCTTGGCGGCAAATATAATTTCACCAACTGTACCGTTGTAGCGTATTCCACTTTTACCAGCCATAAAAACCCGGTTCTTTCTGCCGCCAATTTTGCTTCGCTTATTGATGGAAGCACAGCTGTTGATGTATTGGATGCCCAATTCACCAACTGTATTTTTTGGGGCGAAGAAGGCTTTGTTGATAAGGAAGTAGTGGTATCGCAACAAGGCGCCGGCATCGTTCCGGTATTGTTCAAAAATTGTTTGTACAGGGCTAATGCCGAAGCTGCAAACAGCACTTTTGATGATTGCATTCAAAATGCACCGCCACAATTCGACAGCGTGGATGTTTCAAAAGGGGTTTTTGATTTCAGGGTTACAAAAAACGCTTCGCCCGCTGTAGATGCTGGAACAGGCACGCCTTTTTTTAAAGACCTTGATAACAACAACCGCGTTGTTAATCTCATAACAGATATTGGCTGCTATGAAAAACCATAGCTGAACAAAATAATTTCTTATTCGTTATTCCAAAAAAACTATCATGTTCAAATTATTAATTCCTGCTGCCCTGTTGATTTCCTGTGCAGCAAAAAACAATACACCCGCTATGGCAAATGACACACCTGCGGCAACCGAAGCGGTTGCAAACAAATCGATTTATGGCTTTAAAGTAACCGCACTGGATGGCGGAACGATTGACTTTGCAACCTTCAAAGGCAAAAAGATTTTAATAGTAAATACTGCCAGCGAATGTGGCTTTACTCCACAATACGAAGGATTGGAAAAGCTGTATGAAAAATATAAAGATAAACTGGTGATTGTTGGTTTCCCGGCTAACAACTTTGGTAGCCAGGAACCTGGCACGAATGACGAAATAGGCGCTTTCTGTAAAAAAAATTACGGCGTTACCTTTCCCATGGCAGCAAAAATTTCTGTGAAGGGAGATGATGCAGCGCCGATTTACAAATGGCTTTGCCACAAAAGCGAAAATGGTGTGCTGGATGCGGAAGTGGGTTGGAACTTCAATAAATTCTTATTAGATGAAAATGGAAAGTTGCTGGCGCATTTTGAAAGCAAGGTGGAGCCGATGAGTGAGGAGATAACGGGGAAGTTGTAAGGCTAAAATATTTTTGAAAAAAAGGAACACAATTATTTTGTTGTGTTCCTTTTTGTTTTATATTTGCTTTGTAATCCCAACTCTGACTTTTTAAGTCACGAAAACAGAACGCTATTATTCACCTAAATGATCGCCCCACAACTTGTAAAAGCTGTGTGTGTTCTGTTTTCGAACTTATTAAACTTAAAAAGTCATGATACCATGTTTAGAAAAATCAGGGTTGCTGCCAGCAGGAATGCACTACACTAATTGGAAAGAGTTAATAGAAAGATTTGGCACAAATAATCATAGATTAACATTGCTGGAAGGATTAAAACAAGGCTTGAACATCTTAATAGAATATGGCTGTAAAGAAGCCTGCATTAATGGAAGTTTTGTAACAGCCAAAGTTAATCC
>CAYRRL010000251.1:0-4461 GCA_964426665.1 uncultured Ferruginibacter sp.
ATATGGCCGGTCTGATACATCCCATTTATATACTCTGCCTGCAGGGGTTGATTCAAAGCTTAACACCATTATGTTGGTGGCAGAAGACAGCAATACATGTAACGTGAGAGACACTGCATTTAAAACAATAAGAGTAAGCACCAATTTTGCAACGCTTAATTTCCGCAGCCAAAAACTGCCGCCCTGCACCAATTTATCTTATCAATTTACAAACCTTTCAAGGGCGTACATTGGCTCTTTTGACAATAAAGGTTTTGCCTGGGATTTTGGCGATGGCACTGTTGATACAGGCAGCATTAATTACAATCCAGTGCACCGGTACCCATCTATCGGCACTTATATAGCCAGGCTTTGCGTGATAGATACTTTTGTTTGCAATTCACCAGATTGTGTTACAGCCCCTATTAATATAAGCCCGGAAACAAGAGCTATATTTACAACCCCCTCTAAAGGCTGTGTGCCATATATGCCTGTGTTTGAAAATAACTCTTTAGGTGGCGAAAAATGGATTTGGGATTTTGGCGATGGCACTTCCTCCACTGAGTTTGAGCCTGCCGGCAAAGTGTACGACAGGGTTGGCACTTATAATGTAAAACTTACTGTTATAGATTCGTCCACCTGTAATATTAAAGATGATACAACTGTAACCATCACAGTTTTCCCAATACCAGTTGCATCGGGCTATGCCAACCCGGTAGTTGGGCTTGCTAACCAGCCAATTAATTTTTTTAATACAAGCACAGGGGCTGTGCGCTACACCTGGTACTTTGGCGATGGCGATTCGTCTTCGCTGGAAAACCCAAGCCATACATTTAATGAATCAAGGGATTTTGAAGTGAAGCTTATTGCTTTTAACACTGCTGGTTGCAGCGACACATTCCCCATTACCGTTACTGCCAAAGTAATCCCTTTGCTGGATGTGCCCAATGCATTTACGCCTGGCAAGTTTGGCGTTAACAGTGCAGTTGCCGTTACAGGGTTTGGCATAGGAAAAATGGACTGGCGCATTTACAATCGCTGGGGGCAGTTAGTGTATCATACAAACAACAGGAAAGACAGCTGGGATGGCACCTTTAAAGGGAAGCCGCAACCAATGGATGTATATACTTACACATTGGATGTGCAGTTTACTGATGGCAAGAAATTGAGGAAAACAGGTGATATAACATTGCTGAGATAGTTTTTTTTGAGAACATTTATTCAAATAATTCGTTAGTATTTCAATACAGGCATAACTGCAAGGTATGTTTCAGAAAATAAAAATAGTATTGGTTATTGCGCTGCTTATGCTGTTTTCGTTTTATGCGAAAGCGCAAGACCTTCATTTTTCCCAGTTTTTTAATTCGCCATTAACCACTAACCCCGCCAATACCGGCTTTATACCTGATGCGGATTATAGAGTGGGTGCCCATTTCCGCAACCAGTGGGCTGCTATACTTGCTGCACCATACCGCACATTAAGCATTTATGGCGACGCACAGTTGATGAGGGAGCAATTCCCCAATGGCTGGCTCGGCCTCGGCGGGGCATTGCTCAGCGACCAGGCTGGCACCGGCGGCCTCCGCTCTACAAAAATTTATGCCTCCCTTGCATACCACCAAATGCTTGGCCTCAGCAGTTTGCTATCGGCAGGCTTTAATTTAGGCTGGGCCAATAAAAGGATTGACCAAACCAAACTTACCTTCCCCGACCAGTTCAATGGTATTTTCTTTGACAATACAGTGCCTACATCTGCTATTGTTACCAACAGCAATATCAGCTACTTTGACATGCAGGTTGGCATGAACTATGCCTATTTCCCCAATGAAAACACCTACATCAATGCAGGTTATTCCATTCACCATGTAAACAGGCCAAAAGAAACTTTTTTCTCGGAAGGCAATGACAGCAAAATACCTATGCGGCATATTGGCTTTATCAATGCATTGCTGAAAGTAAACAACAGGGTTATCATCAACCCAAATATCTATTATACCACGCAGGCAAAAGCACAGGAATTGATGATGGGCATGAATGCCAACTACAACCTTTCCAATGCTGGCGAAAAACAATTGATTGCAGGGGTATACTACCGGGCAGGCGATGCTGTTGTGCCGTTGATTGGCTTTGAAATTAAAAATATCCGTTTCACATTCAGTTACGATGTCACTACATCCCCCCTGCGCAACTTTAATAACTCCAATGGGGCGCAGGAATTTAACTTGATGAAAAAAGGTTTTTATCCCAGCTCCGAAGGAAGGCAGGTGCTTTGCCCAAGTTTTTAATACGGCTGATTTAATTTTCTTTTACAAAACCAGCGCTTGCCAACTCCATGTTTTATACGATTTTTACAAAAACAAATGAATGCCCGCAATGGCAGCAAGCATGTTTACGGCTGAACTAATTGAAGAGTTAAAAAAAATCGTTGGCAGTGGTTTTATTGATGCGGATGAAGAAGCATTAAAAAATTATGGCCACGATGAAACAGAAAATTTATTGTTTCTGCCAGATGTCGTTGTTAAACCCAGGACAGCAGAAGAAATAAGTGCCATATTTAAAATTTGCAACGAACGCAATATAGCTGTAACACCAAGAGGCGCAGGCACAGGGTTAAGTGGCGGCGCACTGCCGCAACTTGGCGGCGTGCTTGTTTCGTTGGAGAGGATGAACTCCATCATTAATATTGACGAAAGGAATTTGCAGGTAACAGCAGAGCCGGGCGTGGTAACAGAAACATTGCAAAATGCTGTAAAAGAAAGAGGCTTGTTTTACCCGCCAGACCCAAGCAGCCGCGGCAGTTGCTTCATTGGAGGCAATATTGCAGAGAACAGCGGCGGCCCCAAAGCTGTAAAGTATGGCGTAGTAAAAGATTATGTTTTGAATTTGCAGGTTGTATTGCCAACTGGTGAAATAATTTGGACAGGGGCTAATGTGTTGAAAAATTCTACCGGATACAACCTTACGCAATTAATGGTAGGCAGCGAAGGTACATTAGGCATTGTTACAAAAATTGTATTGAAGCTGTTGCCATACCCAAAGCATGAATTGCTGATGCTGGTGCCTTTTAATTCATTGGAGAAAGCAGGCGAAGCAGTAAGTGCCATTTTCAGGGCCGGTTATACACCAAGTGCTTTGGAATTAATAGAGATTGACGCACTTAAAATTACAAGCACTTATTTAAACGACAACACAATACCTCTTACAGAAGGCACAGAAGCACATTTGATAATTGAAGTTGATGGCAACCATATTGATACATTGATGAAAGAAATGGAAGCTATCGCTGCATTGCTTTCAGGCTTTGACTGTGGCGAAATTTATTTTGCAGACGATGAACAACAAAAAGCAGCTTTGTGGAAAGTTCGCCGCCGTGTGGCCGAAGTAGTAAAATTACAAGGTTATACAATTGAAGAAGACACAGTGGTGCCAAGGGCAGAACTGCCTGCATTGATAAGAGGTGTAAAAAAATTAGGTATAGAATACAACTTCCACCCTGTATGCTATGGGCATGCCGGTGATGGCAACCTGCACATCAGGATAAAAAAAGAAGGGAGCATTTATAGTTTAAATAACCCTGATATTGTGCCGGCATTAAAAGCTATTTTTGAGCTGGTGCATTCGCTGGGTGGCACTATCAGCGGCGAGCATGGCATTGGGCTGCTGCAAAAAGATTTTTTAAGCATTGTGTTTGAGGACAAACATTTGCAACTGATGAAAGGGATTAAAAAAACATTTGACCCAAATAATATTTTAAACAGAGGAAAAATTTTTGACTAAATAAAAAATTACCATGATGAAACGTATTGCAACACTGCTGCTGGCTGTTACTTTTAGCTTTACCGCTTTTGCACAGGAAGAAAAAAGCAATGATGAAAAAAATAGTACTGCTGAAAAAAGTGGCGGCTTTAAAGTAGAGCATTTGTTTACAGGCGGCAACCTTAATATTGGTTTTTTTAATGGCGTAACAGTATTAGGTGCTACGCCGCAGTTAGGTTATAGCGTTGCCAACTGGCTTGATGCAGGTATTGTTTTTGGTTTTACTTACACCAGCCAAAGCATATCTTCAACTGACAAAATAAGGCAAACCACGCTCGGGCCGGGTGCTTTTGTTAGATTGTTCCCAATAGATTTTTTGTTTGCATCTATCCAATATGAACATAATTTTATCCGGCAGAAACAGTTTTACTTTGGCGGCTCGCAGGTGTATAAAGTGAATGCCGGCAGTTTGCTTGCAGGGATTGGCTATACAAGCGGAAGAGGCAGCAGGAATGCACCCTATTACTATTTCTCTATTTCAGTAGATTTATTGAACAATCAATACTCGCCTTACCGCACAGTTTCAAATGAAGTTTATCCGGTTGTGAATGCAGGTTTCAATATCCCCTTGTTCCAGGGCACAGGGCGGAGAAGGTAATTACAGGAAAAACTCCTCCGGGCTACTAATCAACGTTACGGCTTGTTCTACTGAAGTATAAAGAAACC
>CAYRRL010000251.1:4471-5216 GCA_964426665.1 uncultured Ferruginibacter sp.
CATGTGCTGCAGCAAGCCATTATAAAAACCAGCTGTGTTCAATATATAAATTGGTTTGTCGTGGATGCTCAGTTGGTTCCAGGTAAGTATTTCAAACAATTCGTCCATCGTGCCAAAGCCGCCGGGCAATATAATGGCTGCATCTGCTTTTTCATACAGCAGGCGCTTGCGCACATGCATGTTTTCCACCACAATCAATTCTGTTATTTCATCGTGCTGCTGTTCCCACTGGTTTAGTATTTCGGGGATGATGCCGGTAACTGTGCCGCCTTTTTCCAGCACTGCATTGGCCACTGCGCCCATCAATCCACGGTTGCCACCACCATATATCAGGCGTATTTTGTTTTCTGCCAGCAAATTGCCCAGCCTTTTTGCCGCCTCATCATACAATGGGTTTGCCCCGCTTTTGCTGCCGCAAAAAACTACTATTGATTTTGCCTTCATAATGCTATGTAATTTATAAAAGGCCTGTTTTGCTTTATAAGATTCAATTGGCCGTTATATGCTATTTTAAATCTGCGTTTATCCATGTAATCTGTGCAAAAAAAGCAAAGACACAAAGTTTTTCTCTATTTTCAATTTTATTTTAAAATAAACATTGCTGCATGTCGCCTGCTTTACTGTTCTCTTTTGTAATTGGTTATTTTTTAATGCTGTTGGTGGTAGCTTACTTCACCAGCAAAAATTCCAATAACGATTCATTCTTTATCGGCAACCGCAACAGCAACTGGATGCTGGTGGCTTT
>CAYRRL010000252.1:0-5216 GCA_964426665.1 uncultured Ferruginibacter sp.
TCAGCCTTTTTTATTCTATCAAAAAAATCTCTCTGTGCCCGCCTGCCACGCAATCCATATAGCCTTTCATAATTTCCTTTACCTCGTCGCTTACAGTAGCGCTGCGGAGATTGGTAATGAAACTGCCTATGTCTGTGGTTTATGATTCCACCACCACCGTCCAGTAATTGCTTACTACATCGGTCATTACTTTTACATTGCTGATGCCCTGTTCTTTTTGAAAATGAACCATCGCAGCCTTAAACATTTTTACCAGGTCTTTTGCCTTGCCCGGCTTTGCCTGAAATACTTCCCTTATTAGATACATAACAAAAATTTTAATGCTTAAAGATAGAAAACTGCAAGCTGGGATGCAAGGCCTGTTTTAAAACCCTTAACAGTTTACCGCCACAATGGCTACCCGGCTGCCAAAACAAATTCAGCACAACATGTGTATATGTCATAACATCATATTTAAAGTATTGGATGTATTTTTGCCATCCTTTACTAAACAAAACAATTTTAAATATACCATTATGGCACTCGAATTCACAGATGCAAACTTCAAAAATGAAGTGTTGGAATCAGATAAATTATCAGTAATTGACTTTTGGGCAGAATGGTGCGGCCCCTGCCGTGCAATTGGGCCTGTAATTGAAGACCTGAGCAAAGAATATGCTGGCAAAGTGAAAGTGGGCAAAGTAAATGTTGACCACAACCCTTCAGTTTCTATGAACTACGGCATCACCAGCATACCTGCAATACTTTTTGTAAAAGGGGGCCAGGTGGTGGATAAATTAGTTGGCGCACAGCCAAAGGCTAATTTTGTAAAGAAGATAGAACAGCACATGTAATAATAGCGATTATTATAAAAGGAATCCCACGTTTTAAAAGCCGTGGGATTTTTTATGCGGTAGTTTTTTAGCTAGTGCGATACATTTTCTACGGCTTTGGGGTCGTGTTTGTGCTTGAACATTATTGCAAACAACACTGCCACTACAAGCGCATATACAGAAAATGCAAGCCAGATACCGTGCCACAACCTGTCGCCGCTTGCGCTGGTATAATATTCATTAATAACCCAGCCGCTTATTTTTCGTCCTAAAAAGGCGCCAACCCCGGTCGTCATCATCATAAACAAACCCAGTGCGCTGGCACGTATGGAAGAATCGGTTGTAGTTTCCACAAATAAAGAACCAGAGATATTGAAAAAATCAAACGCCATCCCATACACGATACAGGAAAGTATAATCATCCATAAACCATCAGCCGGATTACCAAAAGAAAACAGCCCGAAACGAAGCACCCAAGCCAGCATCGAAAACAGCATCACTTTTTTTATCCCAAACCTTTTCAGGAAGAAAGGTATTGTCAGGATGAAAAGGGTTTCTGATATCTGCGAAATTGACATTATAATAGTAGAGTATTTTACTACAAAAGACTCTGGCCCATATTCAGGCACTTTTTTAAAGTCATCCAAAAAAGTATCGCCATACATGTTAGTTAATTGCAAGGCGCCGCCAAGAAGCATTGAAAAAGCAAAAAACAAGGCCATTTTATAATCCCCAAACAGGCTAAATGATTTTAAACCCAATTGTTCAAGTATACCGGCATCTTTTGAAATATTTTTTTGTGGCGGGCATTTCGGCAATGTGAATGAAAAAATACCCAGCAATATGGCAACAGCGCCTGCAATTAAAAACTGGTTGGTATTTGCCTTGCTGCCCGTAAGGTTCGTAATCCACATAGCCACAATAAAACCAATGGTTCCCCATACTCTTATTGGCGGGAAAACTTTTATTACATCAAAGCCATCCCTTTTTAAAATTGTGTATGCAATGGAATTAGATAATGATATTGTAGGCATGTAGCAAATCATTGCTGCAAAAATCACATAGTACAACGTATCTGCATCATGCACCTGCGGCACATAAAACAAAACTAACCCATAGAGGATGTGAAGCAGGCCATAGAGCTTTTCAGCATTCATCCATTTATCGGCAATAATACCTGTGAGCGCCGGCATAAAGAGAGACGACAGGGCAAGCGTTGAAAAGATAGCGCCGAATTTTATACCAGCGTCTTTATCGGCTCCCATAGGGCTTGTAAAAAAATAAGTGGCAATGGTTATCAGCCACGCCCCCCACACAAAAAACTGCAAAAAACTCATTAATGTAAGCCTGAATTTAATACTCATAAAAAAGCTGGTTTTTGATGATTAATCAATATCAACTGCCAGGCGATATTGTGGCAAGCAACGGCAGCAAAAATTATAAAGCGTGTAAGATATAAATTTCCACAGTATTGCAAAAAGGCATATTAAAATTTGCAAATAATTAAAACGGAAAGCTTGATAAAATTTAAAAGAAACCCCAGAGCAACTATTTATACTCAAACAGCGTTGGCTTTTGGAACTGCCTTATCCAAAAAACAAACCCTTGTGGTTTTTGGCACCTTGCTTTTTTGGAACCAGATTTTTTTGGTACAGATAAAAGGCTAATTTTACAACTTTGTAAAAATTGCACACCACAAACTAAAATAAACACTGCATTATGAATAGAATGCTACGCATTTTTTTGCTTTCAGGAGATCAAAACTTTAACCCCCTCCCTCATAAAACCATAACACTGCTTCTTGTTTTTGCATTTTCCATCACCCATGCTTTTGCCCAAAAACCTGCAAGGGTTGCACCAAAAACCAAGGCAGACATGAAACGCTGCGGCACAATGGAAGGGCTGGAAGAAAGGGCTAACCTCGACCCTGATTTCAGGGCCATTCTGGAAAGGAATGAAAGGGATTACCAAAACTGGTTGAACAACCCTTCAAGCAGCGCAGCCGGCAGGCCTTCGTCCCCGGCATCTTTGCCTGGGCCTGTTACAATACCGGTGGTGGTGCATATTGTGTTGCCTAACCCGTGGATAATAAGCGACCAGTCTGTACAGGCTTTTATCAACAGGCTGAACGAGGATTTTTCCGGGCTTAATGCAGACAGCGCCAATTGTTCTGCCGGTAATTTCTGCAACCTGAGAGGGCACTCCCTGTTGCGCTTTACGCTGGCCAAAAGAGACCCACAAGGCAGGTTTACCACTGGCATTATCAGAAAAAATGGCACAACAGTGATAACAGGCGGCGCACAGCCAATAAAAAATTCAAATACTGCTTCCGGCGGATCTACAGGCTGGGACATCTCCAAATACTATAACGTTTATGTAGGCGATGGCGGCGCAGCAGGCTTGCTGGGCATTTCGCCAGGCATTGGCCCCGGCAGTGCTACTTTGGGCAATGGTTTCCAGGATGGCGTGTGCGTGGATTACCGTTGCTTTGGCGATTACTGTTTTTCTTACGACGAATACAGGCTTAGCCGCACCACAGTGCATGAAATTGGCCACAACTTTGGGTTATACCATATTTGGGGCGACAACAACCCCTGTGTAACAGGCACAGACTTCAGGCAACTTGGGAGCGCTGGCTGCAGTTTGCCTCCTGCCTTGCTTGGGCCAAATGACGATACACCAAACCAATCAGGCTCTACAGGCGGTTGCCCCGGCAATGCAATTGCCAATGGCTGCAACCCGCCGATAGCAAAAATGTTCCAAAACTATATGGACTACACTGACGATGGGTGTTATTCTATGTTTACGATTGGCCAGGTAAAAAGGATGGAATATGTGCTGGAGTTTTGCCGAAACGGCGGCTACCTTACCACGCTTGGCGGCCAACTGCCAACAGGCTACCCTATGCCGTTAGATGGCATGCTGCACTCTATAGTAAGCCCCGGCGGCTTTGAAGGCGGTATAGATTCTGATTGCAACCCATATAGCACATCATACCCTGTGCAAACCTGCGAAGGCAACTTTGTCCCAAAAATCCGCATTTACAACTCAGGCACTACGGCCATCAACAATATTACTGTTACCACAAACATCAATGGCCTCAACGAGCGAACACAAACGGTAGCAGTAAATATCCCCGCAGGAAAATACCAAATAGTTACCTTGGCGCCTCAAACAGCAGTGCCGGGTGTTAACAATCTGTTCTTCCAGCTATCTTCGCCCAATGGCGGCGTTGACGGCAACCTTGCAAACGATACAATGAGTTACAGGTTTACTGTGGCGACGCCCATAGCACTGCCCTATACAGAAAACTTTACCAACCTGCCTTTCCCGCCAAACAATGGAACCGCTATTGTGAACCCGGATGGGCCAGAGCCAACACCAGCTGACGGCTCAGGCATTGGCTGGAAAAGAAGCATTAATGCAGGCCGCCCGGGACCGGCTTCTATGTGGATGAATTGTTACGCTTACCAAACCGTTGGCGAAAGGGATTTGTATAAAATGCCACCGGTAAACACCAATGCCATTGATTCAATCAAAGTAAGTTTTTACTATGCCTACAGGCAATACTTTGGCGACGATGTGGAAACACCGCCAAACGATTCATTAAAACTTTTGTATTCCACCGATTGCGGCGCTTCATGGCAGGAGCTGTTTTCAAAAGGCGGGCCAGATTTGTCAACCGTTAATGGCACTACCGATTCAAGCTTCAGGCCTTATTCTACGGGTTTCTGGAAAAAAGAATCATTTGTTTTAGGCAATTTATGTGCCCTTGGCGCTAAAAACGTTTTATTCGCTTTTGAATCTTACAACGACTTTGGAAACAATATCTGGGTTGACAGCATCAACATTGTTGGCTTTAATGCTGCCAATACCAATGCCACAATATTTGATATCACCAGCCCGGGCATTGCATACTGCTCAACAACGCTTTCGCCAACAATTGTGCTTGGCAATGCAGGGAAGGATACCCTCCGTACTGTCAACATCAGTTATTCTGTTGATGGCGGCACGCCTGTTCCTTATAACTGGTCAGGCGCACTTGGAAAATGCGAAAGCGAAGTGATTACATTGGCAACTGTGTCAAACCTGTCATTCACGCCGCACCGCATCACTTTTTATACAAGCAACCCTAATGGCACAGCAGACGATGTGCCTGCCAATGATACCTTGTACAAAGATTTTGTAGTGTTCAACACACTCAATACACCTATTGTGGAAGATTTTAACGGCAATGTATTCCCGCCTGCAAACTGGGGCGGCATAAACCTTACCGGCGGCACTACATGGGAAAGAAGGCTTGTTACAAATGGCGCATATAAAAACGCATTGCTGATGAACAATGCAGACCCAAGGAACCGCAACAACGCTGGCCCAACTGCCGCGCGTTTGTCGATGCCCTGG
>CAYRRL010000253.1:0-840 GCA_964426665.1 uncultured Ferruginibacter sp.
GGTTGCCATTCTCAATTCATATTGCTCTTCGTTAAGCACATCTGCCACAGCAATATCAAATACCAAAATTTCATTTTCGCCAATATTTTTGTCCCTGGCTTTTTTGCCATATGCCAAAGTAGATGGAATGATGAACTTGCCAACACTTCCCTTTTGCATCATCTTAAGGCCGTCAATCCACCCTGCTATCACTCCAAATTCGTTTAGTTTTACCGGGTACGGCTCTGTATGGCCAAAACGTGGGTCGGTATTGGAATCAAACACAGAATCTTTCAGGTTCCTGCCAGTATAGTTCACTTCTGCAATATCCTTATCTGTAAGCATTGGCCCTGTGCCAGGCGTGGTAATCACCACATAAGTGCCCCATTTTGTTTTTTCTGCCTTCAGGTTGTTTTTGGCAATGTATTCTGCAATGATGGCATCGTCTTTTTTCATTTGCTCTTTGTTGGCAGCAATATTTTTTTCTACTTCTTCAAGTGCTTTTTTGCTGGCAAATACCTGTGCCGCTTCTTCGTATTTTTTTGCGACGCTGTCTGCCTGTGCCTGGCTGCTGAATATTTTTGCCACCTTAAAATACTGATAAATAAACTGGCCCTTTTTCATAAATGGCTGCGATTGCCCTTTTTTAAACAAGGTATCTGTTGATATCCTGATAATTAAGCTGTCCCCCTCATGCACTGTTTTGAAAAAATCTGGCAGTTGTGCCGTATCATAAGGGATAAACCTTGGCTGGCTTGATTCTGCCGTACTGAATAAAACACTGTCCTTGTACTTCGCCGTTATGTTCAGCTGGAATACATCGCCTTTCACAGCTTTTTTCCCGTCTTTGTTTACTATCAT
>CAYRRL010000253.1:850-5195 GCA_964426665.1 uncultured Ferruginibacter sp.
ATTTTATATTCAGCTCCTGAGCCATCTTTCATTTTTTTGAATGGGGCAGTGCATCCCGTTAGTACAATGGCAGTAAGCACTGTCAGGTAAAAAACTTTCTTCATTTTCATTTTTGTTTTGTATTTAAAATTCATAATTGCTCAGTTGCTCTTTATTTTCCTTCATGGCAGCAATAAATTTTTTAACCACTTCGTCAAGCGGCTCTTTGTTCTGCCCCCCGGCTGCATTGGCATGGCCGCCGCCATTAAAATACTTTCTTGCAAACACATTTACATCAAAGCCTCCCTTGCTGCGGAAAGAACTTTTCCTCTCCTCCCCTCTGTCAATAATGATGGCTGCGAGTTTTATGCCCTTTATGCCCAATGGGTAGTTCACAAGCCCTTCCGTATCCCCGGTAGCAACGCTGAAGCGGATAAGATCGCCCTGTGGTATAGCAATTAAAGCCGTATTGTATTCATAAAATACTTCCATCCTGTTCATCAGCACATGGCCAATAAAGCGGAAACGGTTTTCCAAAAAATTGTCGAAAATATTTTCATGCACTTTGCTGTGCTCAAAGCCTTTGCTCATTAAATATGCCACAGCAGCGTGCACAGAGGGAGTGGTAGCAGGGAAACGGAAAGAACCGGTGTCAGTCATAATGCCAGTATACAGGCATTCAGCCGCCTCGCTGGTTATTTTATCGCCATAGCCTCCGCCAATAATAAAGTCGTACACCATTTCCGAAGTGCTGCTTTTTGTTGTGTCGCTTGCGCCATAAGCAAACTTTTCTATTTGAGGCTCCTGGTGATGGTCAATTAAAATAAGCGGCGCTTTTGCCTTGCTTAATTTCTCTTCCATTTTTTTTGTTCGGGCCAGGGTATTGAAGTCGAGGCAAAAAACCCAATCTGTTTCATCAATCAGCCTGTCTGCCACAGCAGGTTGCCTTTCATAATCCAATGCTTTTTTCACGCCGGGCATCCAATTTAAAAAATCGGCCCAATTTGTTGGCGATATTACGGTAACTGTGTGCCCAAGCTGAACCAGAAAATGGCAAAGCCCCAAAGAAGAGCCCATTGCATCGCCGTCAGGCTTTTGATGCATGGTAACCACAATTTTTTTTGGCGTGGCCAACAATGGGTATATATCACTTAGAGGCTTCATAAAAGAGGCGCAAAAGTAACGGTAAGTTTCCAGTTTATAGTTTCAGGCAAAGGCTTTTTTGCCAGCCAATAACAAATTGAGCCGCCTTAAAACTGAAAACGGCCTATATTTGCGGCTCAAAAAAAGACACTATGAGCAACAGGACATTTACAATGATTAAACCCGATGCAACAGAAAAAGGCCATACTGGCGCTATTTTAGAAAAAATAAACGCAGCGGGCTTCAGGATTGCTGCCATGAAGATGGTACACCTTTCAAAAGAAAAAGCAGGCGAATTTTATGCAGTTCATAAAGAAAGGCCTTTTTATGGCGAACTGGTTGAGTTTATGAGCCGTGGCCCTATTACAGCGGCTATTTTAGAAAAAGCAAATGCAGTGGAGGATTTCCGCAAGCTGATTGGCGCCACTAACCCTGCCCAGGCAGCAGAAGGCACCATCAGGAAATTATATGCGGCTTCGGTGGGCGAAAACGCTATCCACGGCAGCGACAGCGACGAAAATGCAAGGATTGAAGGCGATTTCTTTTTCAGCAAGCTGGAACAGTTTTAATTGAAAAGATATAAATGGCAAAGCCCTCCTGAAATGGAGGGCTTTTATTTAGGCATATAGCAACTTGGCTTTGCAATACCAATATTTTTGTTTGCACTAAATTGCCATAAGATAAACAACAAAAAATTTGCTATGAGAAAAACAATTGCCTTCTTGCTTTGCCTGATAAGTACAATAATTCTGCGGGCGCAAGACAAAAATGAATTTGATTTTACATTCAACCACCTGGCGCTTTCTGTAAAAAACCTGGATGCTTCCGTTGATTTTTACAAAAGGGTTTTTCAGTTTAAAGAAATAGAAAACCGCACAGCTATCGAAGGCATCCGTTGGCTTTCCATGGGCGAAGGCAAGGAGCTTCACCTCATTTCGATAATAAAAGAGCCTGTTGCAATTAATAAAGCGGTGCATCTTGCGGTAACAACGCAAAACTTTGATGCCTTTACAAAGCACCTTGACGGCTTAAATATTGAATACTCAGATTTTGCAGGGAAGGCACATGCTGTGAATGTAAGGGCCGATGGCGTAAAGCAGATTTATTTTAAAGACCCGGATGGCTATTGGGCGGAAGTGAACAATGGGTATTCGGCCGCTCCTGCAAAAAAAGAATAGCAAACGGGGCAGCAAGCCGCCCCGTTAATGATAGTTTTCAATAGCTAAAGTTTTCCCGGCTTATTTTTTTACAGGCAAAAAACTCAATTGCCTTACATTGTTCAGGTTGCTGTAATCGTATTGGTACAAGCCATTGCTGCAGACAACCATCGCCCTGTTGTTAACCGTAATTACATCATAGGGTTCAATTGCAGGTATTTTTTTCAGCAGCAGCAGGTTGGCAGGGTCCGTTGCATTATACACTTTTACTTCGGTATTGTCGCACACAAAAAGCAGGTTGCCATCTTTGCTGAGACCGGTAGGCTTGTTAAGCTGGTATGTTTTTACCAAACTGCTAACTGGCAAGGCCCGCACATCTATCACATGAAGTTCATTTGATTCGCCGCCGCAGCCATCGCCGGAATGCAGCGTTACATAAGCGTACTGCCCATCTGTAATCACAGGGTCGCAGGCACGGCCATGTGTAAACTCCCCAAGCGAAACAGGGTTTTGCGGATCAGTAACATCATACATAAACATACCCACCGATGAACCTAAAAATATTTTTCCATTAAAGGGGAAAATCGTTTCCAGGTCGAAGCCGGCAAAAAAGTTGTTGGCTACATTGGGTTGCGATGGGTTGCTTATATCAACAATGCCCACACTGTGCATTTCTGTAATGGCGTACATATAGTCGCCCATAAGCACCATGCCGGCCATTGAGCCTGCAGTGCCCGATGATTTTACACCGGCAGCATTCATAGTTACAACACCCCCATCAAAAGCACAAAAATCACAGCCGTTGGGGAAGGGCTGGCTCTCATCTATTTCAACAGTTGTGTCCCTCTCCAGCCATGCAGCAGCAATCTTTCCATTATCATTTACGCTATGCCCATTTACATAAGAGCGCCCTATAAATAAATTTTCTATTGTTTTCGTAATTCTTGCCTGCCGCATGTTAGTAATATCAAGGGCCAGCATGTCATTGTACATATCGGCATACAGAGTATTGCCCTTTATCGCAATATCAAGGTTGCCGGGTATGGCTAAAAAAGCAATTTGCCTGGGCGCAGCAGGGTTGCTGTTGTCATATACATGAATGCCTTTGTTTACATCGTTCAGGAAAATGTAATTGTCTTTTATATAAATCTTGCCGGCATGCGACACAGCTTCTAAAGCGCTGCCATTAATCCGGCCAAGCACGGCGGCTTTGTCTTCATACACGGGTGTGTAAATGGTATAGGTTTTAGTGGGCTTTCCGCTTCCAGCTTCTTTTTTACAGGATGAAAAAAGGAAAACAAATGCAATGGTTGCAAGTGATACAAACAAATGTTGCTTTTTCATACAATTAGTTTTTTTAAGCTGACAACAAATGTAAGAAGAGGGTTGCATAAACATTGGGAATAAAAAATTACCGGCACCGGGGCATGAAAAAAGAGAACCGGCAGCCTGAAAAAGCTGGTTGGGGCACCGGGGTTGAACAATGCCGGGTTTTCAGAAACCCCAAAGTTAAAAAATGCACACGCATTTGATTTGCCATTTATTCTTGTTAGCTTTATAGCAGTTCTTTATTTATCACTCCAAATTTTTTGCTATGGGCACTGTTCGTCAATTAGAAACATGGAGCGCCAGGCATAACCCCAAATGGCTGGTTGTTCTCAGGGCCGGGCTCGGCCTTTGCCTTTTTATAAAAGGCATCCAGTTTATCTACAATAATAATTTGCTTAACCAAATTTTTGCAGGGTCCGTTTTACTGAGCAAATTTTCATGGCTCGCCATTGCCATTGCTTATATGCACCTGCTTGGCGGCGTATTTATATTGGCAGGGCTGTTTACACGGCTTGCCTGCATGGTTCAAATTCCTATTTTGCTGGGGGCTGTTTTTTTTGTGAATATGAAACAGGGATTTTTTTCCGGCGGTGCCGACCTGCCATTCTCTGTCATTATATTATTGCTCCTCTGCTTTTTTGTGGTGGAGGGCGGTGGTTATTTTTCCCTTGACCACAGGTATTTTTCGGGGAATGGCTCAAAGAGCTGAGAAAAAACAACAGCAAAAGCTATTTATG
>CAYRRL010000254.1:0-5166 GCA_964426665.1 uncultured Ferruginibacter sp.
GCTTCTGTTTCTTACAATTACTTCTTTGGATGAAAGATGGCCATACAAACTATCTGCATCTTTTACTTTCACCAAAATAAAGTTAGCATCGCTGGGGTAAATTTTCTCCACAAAAGAAAATAGTGGCAACGCTTTCGCCAGCATTTCTTTTTGCTGCACTGTTTCTTTTATCCAATGGTTTACTGTTTCCGTGCCATTCAAAGCTTCCAGCCCTAATTGCTGCGATGCCTCATTGATATTATATGGCGGCTTCACTTTGTTGTACAAATCAATTATATCCATTGATGCATAGCACAAGCCCAAACGCAGCGCTGCCAGCCCCCAGGCTTTAGAAAGCGTTTGCATCACAATAAGGTTGGGGTAATCCGTCAGTTCCTGTATAAATGTTTTTTGCCTTGAGTAATTGATGTATGCTTCATCAATTAATACAATGCCCGGGAAATTATTCAGCAATACTTCTGCATCTTCCCTCTTCATATTGTTCCCGGTAGGGTTGTTAGGAGAACAAATAAAAAGCAATTTTGTATTGGCATCCACAGCTTCCAGTATACCGTCAACATCCAGTTGAAAGCCTTTTGTAAGATTTACTTTTTTTATTGCCACATCATTAATGTTGGCGCTTACTTCATACATGCCGTAAGTTGGCGGGCAAATAACCACATTGTCTTTGCCGGGGTTGCAAAAAATACGGAATGCCAAATCAATCACTTCATCGCTGCCGTTGCCAATAAAAATATTTTCAGCCGGCACGCCCTTAATCCTTGCCAGCTGGAATTTTAATTGCCATTGCAAGGGGTCTGGGTAACGGTTGAATTTTTCCGCCAGAGGAGAGCCGTAAGCATTTTCATTGGCATCTAAAAACACAGATGCCTTCCCGGTAAATTCATGCCGTGCTGATGAATATGGCTTAAGTGTTTTAATATTTTCCCTTACGAGTTTATTTAAATTGAATTGCATTTTGCTCCATTATTTCATTCTTATTGTTACAGCGTTCTTATGTGCATCCAGCCCTTCTGCTGCCGCCATTTGTTCCACTGCACTGCCAATATTATTCAATCCATCTTTTGTTAGCTGCTGAAAAGTAACCTTCTTTACAAAACTATCCAATGACACGCCGCTGTATGCTTTTGCATAACCATTTGTTGGCAATGTATGGTTGGTGCCGGATGCATAATCGCCCACGCTTTCCGGTGAGTAATGCCCAAGGAATACGCTGCCTGCATTGACAGCTTTTTCTGCCAGCCCATTTGCATTATCAGAAGCAATAATTAAATGCTCAGGCGCATATTCATTCAGCAAATCAAAAGCTTCATCAATATTGCCCAGTACAATAAAGTTGCTGTTTGCCAATGCCTGCGCCGCAACATCTTTTCGTGGCAGCCCGCTTAATTGCTTTTCTATTTCGGTTTTTGCCTTTTCAATTATCAATTCAGACGAAGCAACCAGTAACACCTGGCTGTCTGCGCCATGCTCTGCCTGGCTTAATAAATCCGCTGCTACAAAAGAAGGGTTGCATGTTTCATCAGCATACACAGCCACTTCGCTTGGCCCGGCAGGCATATCAATAGCAATGCCTTCTTTATTTATTAATTGCTTTGCACAGGTAACATACTGGTTGCCCGGCCCAAAAATTTTATGCACCTTCGGAATAGTTTCCGTCCCGTACGCCATAGCTGCAATAGCCTGCACGCCGCCAACTTTATAAATATTTTTTAAGCCGGTTAAATCTGCAACGTATAATATAACAGGGTTTACTTTCCCGTTTTTATCACAAGGCGTGCAAACAATAATCTCTTTGCAGCCTGCCAGCACTGCAGGGATACCCAGCATCAGCAAAGTGGAAAACAATGGCGCTGTGCCGCCGGGAATGTACAGGCCGACTTTCTGGATGGCTATTGATTTGCGCCAGCATGTAACACCTGCTGTTGTTTCTATCTGCTTTGTTTCTTCTTTTTGGGATTGGTGAAACCTTGTGATGTTCTCTTTTGCAATTTGTACAGCGCTTTTTAATTCATCGCTTACTGATTTTACTGCTCCGGCAATTTCTTCTTTACTTACTTTCAGATGGTTTAATTGTACTTTATCAAATTGCAGCGCATATTTTTTGACAGCGGCATCGCCATTTTGTTTTACATCAAACAAAATTCCAGACACAGTTTTTTCCAAAGGCAAGCTATCAAATACAGGCCTCTGAATTATATCAGCCCATTGCTCTTTTTGAGGGTTTATAAATAGTTTGCTCATGTTTGTTTTGCTCTGTTTACACAATCATTTTTTCAATTGGCAATACAATAATGCCTTCCGCTTCATACCGCTTCAGCTTTTCAATCACTTCCCAAAAGTCATTTTCATTCACCACGCTCTGCACGCTGCTCCAGCCTTCTTCTGCCAGCGGCACTACAGTTGGGCTCTTCATGCCCGGCAGCAATGTGAAAATATTTTTCAACTGGTTATTGGGCGCATTCAGCATAATATATTTATTGTTCTTTGCAGCTTTTACTGCGTTGATGCGGAACAACAATTTATCCAGTATGCCCTGCTTTTCTTTTGACAAATTTTTATTGGTGGCCAGCACCGCTTCTGAATACAAAATGGTTTCTGCCTCTTTTAAGCCATTAGTAAACAAAGTGCTTCCGCTGCTTACCAAATCGCAAATGGCATCTGCCAAACCTATGCCCGGCGCTATTTCCACGCTGCCGCTTATTTCGTGTATCTCTGCATTGCTGTTGTTCCTGTTTAAAAACCCCTGCAGGATATTGGAATAAGTGGTGGCAATTTTCAACCCGTTTAAATCTGACACAGAATTGTAAGTGGCCGATTTAGGCACTGCAATGCTCAGCCTGCATTTGCCAAAGCCAAGCCGCTTTACCAATTGAATGTCCTTTTGTTTTTCCATCAGCACATTTTCCCCAACAATCCCAATATCCGCCACGCCATCAAAAACGTATTGAGGAATATCATCGTCACGCAAAAAATAAACTTCCAGGGGGAAATTGCTGGCAATTGTTTTTAATTGCTTGTTGCCATTATTAAGTTCTATGCCGCACTCTTTTAAAAGTTTTACAGAGTCTTCATAGAGCCTGCCTGATTTTTGAACTGCTATTGTAAGCATTGTTTTTATTTTTATTTGTAACCACTAACAGGGTTAAAAGAAAAAGGGCTCACCATTTGGCAAGCCCTTTGTTGAAATATGTTTCCTGCATACATATCAGCACAGCTTACCCTTTGGGGAAGTATGATGATGGTGCATGTGTGTGAATTGTTTCATTTACTCCACAAAATAAGTGGAGAATGTTTAAACTGCCAAATAAAATTTAGCCACGAATAACGCTAATTACACGAATTCCTGTTTTATTTCAAATACTCAATCCCCAAACCAGGCTTATCAGTATAAACAATATTGCCATTTTCAAAAGTTATGCCCTTGGCAACATCTTCAGTTAACAACAGCGGCCCATCCATATCAACCACATCAAGCAGTGGCGCCAACTGTGCAATGGCTGCCGTGCCCACAGAGCTTTCATTCATGCAGCCCACCATTACTTTCATGTTTAGCGCTCTTGCTTTTGTTATCATTCTCCTGGCTGGCGTAATGCCGCTGCACTTGGTGAGTTTTATATTAATGCCATGAAAATGGTTGTGGCATTTTTCCACATCGCTTTCAGCCACGCAGGCTTCGTCTGCAAACAATGGCAAGGGCGATTGTTCATACAATGTTTTCATGCCTTCCCAATTGTCTTTTGCCAATGGCTGTTCCACCATTTCAACACCCAATTTTTTCAACAATGGAATTTTTTGCAACGCTTGTTCCAATGACCAGCCAGCATTTGCATCCACTCTTAATATTGCATCAGTATGCCTGCGCAATGCTTCCACCATTTCAATATCGCCCTCCACGCCCACTTTTACTTTGTAAATAGGCCAGGGTTTTTCTTTCATCTTGTTCACCATGGTTTCAATATTGTCAATGCCAATGGTATAATCTGTCAATGGCGATTTATTAATATCAAGCCCCCACAATGCATGCAACTGCTTCCGTTTTATTTTGCCGTACAAATCCCAACCGGCCATATCCAGCGCACAAACCAAAAATGAATTATTGGGAAACAGGTGGTGCAGGTAATGCCAATACCTTTCCGGGCCGGAGAAAGCAAATTTTTCAACAAATTGTTTTTTGCTTTCCAAATCCGCCACCATTTTCTCTACCGGGATACTGTAATAAGCAATGGCAGGCGCTTCGCCATAACCTTTAAAGCCAAAATGCTCCAGCTCCACAATAAGGGTTGGCTGGTGTGTTTTAGTGCCTTTTGAAATAGTAAACGGGTATTTGAACGGAAGGCTGTATGTTTTGTATGAAACTTTCATGGTTGCTGACAGATGCAAGCTTTTTTATAAATTAGTATTTATCACAACATTATTCCAAAATAACCAGATAACGCTTGCTTTACTCCTGCTTCATTTTTTAACTGCTTCAATTTTGTTTTTCCTTTATCTGTTATTTTAAGCGTATTGCCTGCCAAAGTAATTCTTCCGTTTGCTGTTGGCAAAGAGCAAACCCTTTTCTTCATAAAATGAGATGCAGGGTTGGTTTGGTGGTACTGGCACATAGCGGCAAATTCATGCAACTGCCTTTGCTTTTCTGAAAAAATATATTCTGTGATAAAATTGCCTTCAGCATTGCTCTTCTGCACAGCTATATAATTATCATCAAACCTTTCAATTTTGAAAATGCCTGTTGCATCATTGGTTTCTTTTCCATACTCAATTTTTATGGGGCTTAATGAAAAATCGCCAAAGCCAACATCAACAAGGTATTTGCTTTTCTTCAATGCCACAATCAATGCCATGTGGTCAAACTCAGGGCTGTACTCATTTTTTCCATCATGCACCCTTGCCGAAACCATTTTTACATCAAAGCCAATTTCTTTCAGCAGTTCATAAAACAATCCATTCAGCTCATAACAAAAGCCACCCCTTCGCCTTGTTACTATTTTATCGTACAAATTAAGCAAATCAATTTTCACATGGTTATGTATGTCGAGGTTTTCAAAAGGCACTGCCAGCAGGTGTGCAAGCTGCAGTTTTGAAAGTGTTTCCAAATTGGTTGCCGGGAAGCCTGCGTAGTTGATTCTTTGCAAATACTTTTTTGCCTGCATGGTAAGCCAA
>CAYRRL010000255.1:0-5166 GCA_964426665.1 uncultured Ferruginibacter sp.
ATAAAATCTACACAGCCTTCGCTGATAAAAAGACAGCCATGGCTGGCAGTGCTGGTGGCTGGCTATGGCGCTGCCCTTGTGGTGCTCTTGTGGCCGGGCCTTAAGGAAATGAAGCTGCCCGTGGCTTTGTATGCAACCATTATTTGCAGCATGGCCATCAGCAGCCTGCATATTTTTTATAAAGTAAATAAACCCGCCAATGCTTTGTTTGTTGCAGGCGCATTGTTTTTTGCAGCATCAGATTCTTTGCTTGCAGTAAATAAATTTTACCAGCCGGTTGCCAGCGCTGGCGCATGGGTGATAGCCACTTATTGCGCTGCACAATTTTTTATTGTAAAGGGGGCAATAAAAAATAGCGCATGATATAGCTCCCCCGGCACAACAAACACATTAATTTTATGCAACCAAATAACTCACAATGGCAAAGCCGAACAAAAAGGAGTTGAAGCCTGAGCAACGCAAAGAGCTATTAAAAACTTTGCAGGCCCGCTTTGAAAAAAATATGGGCCGGCATAAAGGCCTTGATTGGATAGCTGTACAAGCCAAACTTGAAAAAAACAGTGAAAAATTGTGGGCACTGTACGAAATGGAAAGAACTGGTGGAGAACCAGACGTTATTGGCAGCGATAAAAAAGCAGCCGGTTATACTTTTTATGATTGTGCTGCTGAAACACCGGCTGGCCGCAGGAGCCTTTGCTACGACAAAGAAGCGCTGGACGCAAGAAAAGAGTTTAAGCCGGCAGGCAGTGCTGTTGATATGGCTGCATCTATGGGCATTGAATTATTAAATGAAGAACAATACAGGCAGTTACAGCAATATGGCAAGTTTGACACTAAAACATCCAGCTGGCTGAAAACACCTGAAGCTGTCAGGAAACTTGGCGGCGCCATTTTCGGCGACCGGCGGTACAACACGGTATTTATTTACCACAATGGCGTTCAATCATATTATGCCGCAAGAGGGTTCCGTGGTTTATTGAGTGTATAAATTCTATTGGCAAAAAAACATATTCCCATTTGCAAAGCGCATCGCCTTCATTATAAAAGCCAGGGTTCTATAGGTTTTTCACAGTTTCAAAAAATATTCAGTTTGCGTAGCGTTAGTGCCTATTGATATTGCAGGCCAAGCCTTGAGCCTAAAAAACCTTCCTGAAACCTATTTATAAAATACTTAGGTTTACACCCAATCACAATTACACTACAATGGGTACCACTTGCAAAAACTGCAATGCCAATGTACTGGGGAATTTTTGCAGCCAATGTGGCCAGCCAACAAATACGCACCGCATCAGCGCACATTTTTTGTGGCACGACATACAGCATGGGCTGCTGCATGTTGACAAAGGCATATTATTTACAGCTAAAGAGTTGTTTACAAGGCCAGGCCATTCTATAAGGGAGTTTTTACAGGGCAAAAGGGCAAAGCACTTCAGGCCTGTATCGCTGGTAATTGTGCTGGCTGGGGTATATGGTTTCCTGTCTCACTATTTCCACATCAACCTTTTATCAAACAATATACAAGTAACGGGAACGGGTGCGCAGGCAAATGAAATGAAGAAGCTTGTGGAGGGTTCCAGTTCGTGGCTATCGCAGCACTATGCTGTTTTTGCTTTATTGCAAATACCAATATTTGCTATTGCCAGTTGGCTTTGTTTTAAAAAAAGCGGCTATAATTTTATGGAGCATATTATTATCAATACCTTTTTAACCGGGCAACGGCTTATGCTCAGGATTGCCGCTTTCCCGCTTTATTATTTTTTTAATAATACACCCGCTTTAAGAAACGTGGCACGTGCAACAGATATTATCAGCTATTTGCTGATAACATGGGCCTTCTTCCAGTTGTTTAATAAGCTGCCTGTATGGCAGCGCATTGCAAGAACCCTGGGCACTTTTGCCATTGCGTTCCTTATCATTTTCATAATTATGTTTTTTATTTTCAGCAGCATGCTGGGTTTGTAAAGAGGATAGTATTTGCAGGGATGTATTCGTTTCCGCTCAAAGGGGTTTGCTTGCCACAATTTTTCTACTTGTACTCTTTAAATATAAAAATTCAACAAGGCAACAAAGCAAATCATATTAAAATCCCCATACCTTACCTTTGCCGCTCAAAAAATCAGCTTACACACCCGTGTTTGCTGTGTAGCCTTTAGCAAACAATGAAATACACCAATGAAATAAACAAGCGCAAAACATTCGCCATCATCAGCCACCCCGATGCCGGCAAAACAACGCTTACAGAAAAGTTCCTCCTGTTTGGCGGCGCTATACAAACGGCAGGCGCAGTTAAAAGCAACAAAATAAAAAAACACGCCACCAGCGACTTTATGGAAATAGAGCGCCAGCGTGGCATAAGTGTAGCCACGAGCGTGATGACGTTTGAATACCAGGGCTTCCTCATCAACCTGCTGGACACGCCGGGCCATAAAGACTTTGCGGAGGATACCTTTCGCACACTGACAGCGGTGGACAGCGTGGTACTGGTAATTGACAGCGTAAATGGCGTAGAGCCGCAAACCCGCCGCCTGATGGAAGTGATTTCGATGCGGAACACACCAGTGATTGTGTTCATCAACAAAATGGACCGTGACGGCAAAAACCGTTTTGACTTGCTGGAAGAAATAGAGAAAGAGCTAAAAATCCACCTGCACCCGATGACGGTGCCTATCAACAATGGCAAAGATTTTAAAGGCGTGTATGATTTGCATGAAAAGAGCCTTGTGCTTTTTACTGCAGGCACAAAAGCAAACGACGAAGATGTTGTGCATATAGCCGATATTAAATCTGAAGTATTAGATTCGAAAGTTGGGCAGAAAGACGCCGATACTTTAAGGGAGGATGTAGAATTGATTGACGGCGTGTATGGAGAACTGAACGTGGATGGCTATTTAGCAGGGAAAACAGCGCCTGTGTTTTTCGGCAGTGCTGTAAACAACTTTGGCGTAAAGGAAATGCTGGATACTTTTATCCGCATTGCACCCACGCCACGCCCAAGGCACACCACCACAAGGGATGTGAAACCAGATGAAGACAAGTTTAGCGGCTTTGTTTTTAAGATACATGCCAATCTTGACCCAAAGCACCGGGACAGGATTGCATTCCTGCGTGTTTGCAGCGGAAGGTTTGAAAGAAATAAATACTACAAACATGTGCGGTTGGGCAAAGAGTTCCGCTTTAGCAACCCGTACAGTTTTTTGGCGAGGCAAAAGGATGTGATTGAGGAGGCTTACCCCGGCGATGTTGTAGGCTTGTTTGACACGGGCAACTTTAAAATTGGCGATACGCTTACCGAAGGGGAGCAGTTTTACTTTACGGGCATACCCACCTTTAGCCCTGAGATATTTAAAGAGGTGCAGAACAAAGACCCATTGAAGACAAAACAGTTGGAGAAAGGGCTGATGCAATTAACTGACGAGGGCGTGGCACAATTGTTTACCCAGTTTGGCGGCACCAAAAAGATAATTGGGTGCGTGGGCGAACTGCAGTTTGAAGTGATACAATACCGCCTGCTGCAGGAATACGGGGCCAGTGTTCAAATGAACAGCCTTGGGTTTTACAAAGCCTGCTGGATAACATGCAAAGACCCGAAGAAACTGGAAGACTTTATACGCTATAAACAGGCAAACATTGCTGAAGACAAGGATGGGCATTTGGTGTACCTGGCCCAAAGCGAATGGTTCCTTAATACAGAAATGCAGAACAACCCGGATATAGAATTTCATTTTACCAGCGAGGTGCACAAATAAGCAAAATAACCAGCAGGAAACTCTTATGGGCAAATCAAAAAGCAAATGGGCAGAAAATTATTGATTTTCAATTATTCTGTTTAGCATCAAGACAGTGCAGTTAATCACATTGGCTGGATAATTTGTTAACGGGCTCGATAAAAACCTCAAAAAAAAATGCCATATTTGAAGAATTTTAGATAATATTGTGCATAATCTTCTTCCTGCCCGATAAGCCGCCTCCCAAAAAGAGCTAAGCCGCCAATAATCATTATGCAATAATATGTATGTCTCCTACCGATGAAAAACTTAACATTAATTAACTGTTGAAAGGAAATAAGCATTGAAAATCAACTGTTTTTTAACGCCGAAAATTTTATAAACTTGTACCCTGACAGCAAATAAGTATGCGGAAAATCTATACACTTATTTTTATGCTTAACATGTTTGCAGCTTGCCTGCAGGCAGCCTTTGCATCCGGCGGCGAAACGCCGGGAACAAAAGATTATGCTTCCCCCCTTGCCTGCCCGGTGCCAGGCACATATACTATAGGCCCAACTGGGGATTATGTTTCTATTACTGCAGCCATTGCCGATCTTGCTACCTGCCCGAGCCTTACCGGGGCGTATATATTCGAATTGCAAAGCGCCTATGTTTCCACAGTAGAAACATTCCCTGTGGCCATACCCAACTTTGTGGGCAGCAGCGCTGCAAATACTATCACTTTCAGGCCAGAGGCTGCTGCAACAGCTTTAAGCATTACTACAAATAATACCACGGGCACTATTTTATTTAATGGTGGCGACTTTATCACATTTGACGGAAGGCCCGGCGGCGCAGGCACGTCCAGGGAATTGACGATTCAAAACACTAATATTGGCAACAGTTACGCTATCCTTTTTGTAAACGATGCTACAGATAATACCATACAATATTGCACTGTAAAAAGCTCCAATAATAATGTTTCAGGTGCCACCATCATAATAGCAGGTACCACAGGCAGCACGGGCAACGACAATATTACAATTGACAACAACGAAATAAGGGAAGCAGCAACATTGGCTGCACCAAATAACGCTATACTTTCTTCTGGCAGCACGGGTTCTGCTGCAGAGTATAACAACAATATTGTTATCTCCAACAACAATATCTACAATTTTTATGGTGCAACCGGTGATATTGCTGGCGTAAAAGCAGTGCAGGGAAGCAGCGATTGGATAATCAGCAATAATAATTTTGCTTACACTTTTGGCACTACAAAAACCATTAGCGGCTTATTCTCGGCCATTAGCGCTTACAACAGCCAAATGTCGAACTTTACTGTAACCGGGAATTATGTGGGCAACACTACCCCGGTGTTCACTCCCAACATACAACTAACCGGCACAGGGCTTATCCAGGTGTTTCGCTTTAGCCTTGCTACCGGGGTTGCCAACAGCAT
>CAYRRL010000256.1:0-5163 GCA_964426665.1 uncultured Ferruginibacter sp.
AAAAACTATCAAGGGCATAACAACGAGAAACGAACAACATCAAACAAGAAACGATATTAAAACATTATGAAAAAGGAAGTAATTATAGTTGGCGCCGGCCTTGTAGGCTCTTTGCTTTCTATCTATTTGAGCAAGCGTGGGTATAAAGTAAAAATATTTGAGCGCCGGCCCGATATGCGTAAAGAAAAAATGAGCGTTGGCCGTTCCATCAACCTTGCATTGAGCGACCGTGGCATTAAAGCTTTGGAAGAAGTTGGGATAATGGAGGAGATAAAAAAAATTGCTATCCCGATGCATGGGCGCTTTTTGCATAATAAAGATGGCTCCACTGCATACCAGCCTTATGGGCAGGAAGGGCAGTTTATCAATTCTGTTTCAAGAGGGGAATTGAATAAAAAGCTGATGGATTTGGCAGAAACGCATGGCGCTGAAATTTTCTTTAATGAAAAATGCGAAACGGTTAATTGGAAAAAGAATATTGTGCATTTTGAAAATACGCAAAGCCCTGTTACATCCGGCTTCAGTTTTGATTTGTTATTTGGCAGCGATGGCGCTTATTCTGCTGCAAGGCTTACGCACCAACTGCAGCATGATAAATTTCAATACCAGCAATATTATATTGACTTTGGTTATAAAGAATTAAATATCCCTGCCGGCAGCAATGGAGGGTTTTTAATGGAGAAAAAAGCATTGCATATTTGGCCAAGAGGCAACTATATGCTGATTGCATTGCCGAATATTGACGGCAGTTTTACCTGCACTTTATTTTTCCCATTTGAAGGAGAGCCTTCTTTTAAAAGTTTGGCCACAAAAGAAAAAGTAGATGCTTTCTTTAAAGCAACATTTGCTGATGCTTATGATTTGATGCCAGGTTTAGCGCATGATTTTTTTGCAAACCCAACCTCTTCATTGGTAACAGTAAAGTGTTTTCCATGGGTGAGGGAAGATAAGTTTGCATTGATTGGCGATGCGGCACATGCAATAGTCCCTTTCTTTGGGCAAGGCATGAATTGCGGTTTTGAAGATTGCAGGGTATTGAATGGCTTAATTGATAAACATAATGAAGACTGGGATTTGATTTTAGGCGAATACCAAACATTACGCAAACCGGATGCTGATGCTATTGCAGAATTGGCACTGAATAATTTTGTGGAGATGAGGGACAAAGTGGCTGACCCCAAATTTTTATTGCAGAAAAAAATTGAAGCGGCATTTAGTAAAAAATATCCCGATAAATGGACACCTGCATATTCTCAAGTAACATTCAGCCCACAGATAAGGTATAGCGATGCACTGAAGAATAGCATAAAGCAGGAAGCAATTATGCAGCAGGTAATGGCAATAGATGGGATTGAAAATAGCTGGGGCGGCATTGCTGTGGAAGAAAAAATGCTGGAATTGCTGGGTTGACGAATAAAGGCATGCAGCACAACCGAGCCGATAGCTATCGGCTGGCACAACGATGCCGAATAAAGAAATATAGCCAGTAACAAAATAGCCATGTATAAATTTTCCTACTACACAGAACCGGACAGGGAAAAGGTAATTGCATTTATGAAAGCAAACCCCTTCGCCATCATCACCGGCATCGGGGAACAATACCCTGAGGCTTCACAAATTCCACTGGAGATAATAACTGATGGCGATAAAATTTTTCTGCAGGGGCATATTATGCGGAAGACAAGCCACCATCTGGCTTTTGAAAAAAATGAGCATGTGCTGGTGTTGTTTACGGGCCCGCATTGTTTTGTCAGCGCCAGTTGGTACACCAACCCAAGCGTGGGTTCTACCTGGAACTATATGACCGTTCATGCCAAAGGAAAAATTAGTTTTATGAACGAAGAGGAAACAAGGAATGCTGTAAAAAAAGTGTCTGACAAATTTGAAGGAACGAAATCAGACGGGGCTTTTGATAAACTGCCGCAGGAATATATTGACAGTATGATGAAAGCAATTGTTGGTTTTACTATTGAAGTGAATAGCCTTGACAATGTTTTTAAGCTAAGCCAGAACAGGGATACGGTATCCCAAAAAAATATTATTGAGCAGTTAAAGAAGCGTGGCGATGACAATTCAGTGATGATTGCGAAAGAAATGGAAGGCAGATTAGCGCAATGATTTTATTTTTGCTGTATGACAAGAAAACAACTCATCGAACAAATACAGAAAAAAAAATCCTGCCTCTGCGTTGGGCTTGATACCGGCATTACAAAAATCCCAAAGCATTTACAGCAGCACCCAAATGCTGTTTTTGAATTTAACAAAGCCATTATTGATGCTACAAAAGATTTATGCGTAGCTTATAAAATCAACACAGCTTTTTACGAAGCAATGGGCCTGAAAGGCTGGGAAGCAATGGAAAAAACAGTGAATTATATCCCATCAGAACATTTTACCATTGCCGATGCAAAGCGTGGCGATATTGGCAATACGTCTTCGCAATATGCCAAAGCATTTTTTGAAACGATGAATTTTGATTCAATAACTGTGGCACCATACATGGGCGAAGACAGTGTAAAACCATTTTTAGAATACGAAGGCAAATGGGCAATTGTGCTGGGGTTGACGAGCAACAAAGGCGCTGCTGATTTTGAATTGCAGCCATTCCATGACGGGGAAAGGCTTTACGAAAAAGTTTTGCATACAGTAAGCGAATGGGGAACAGAAGAAAATTTAATGTTCGTTACGGGCGCCACGCAGGCAAGCGAACTGGAAAATATCAGGACAATTATCCCTAACCATTTTTTATTAGTGCCCGGCGTGGGTTTTCAAGGCGGAAGTTTAGCCGATGTAACTAAATATGGAAAGAACAAAGATTGCGGCTTATTAGTAAACGCCAGCCGGGCCATCATCTATGCAAGCGATAAAGAAAACTTTGCTGAAGAAGCAAGGATAATTGCACTGCAATACCAAACTGAAATGGCTGCGTATTTATAATGCAACACCATGAAAAAAATATTCCTTCTTGCTTCACTGTGGTTTGCCATGGCAGGCGCAAATGCACAAACTAAAGTGCCCACGGCTGATGAAATTTTACAAGCTGCATATAAACAGGCTGCTGAGCAAAATAAAAATGTACTGGTAATTTTCCATGCAAGCTGGTGCGGCTGGTGCAGAAAAATGGATGCTTCTATTAATAACCCTGATTGTAAAAAATATTTCGATGACAATTATGTGGTTACACATTTAACTGTGCATGAAAACGATGACAAAAAGAAAGATGAAAATGCCGGTGCTGATGAAATACTAAAAAAGATAAACGCTTTTGAAGAAGGCATACCTGTTTGGCTGGTATATGATAAAAACGGCAAATTGATTGGCGATAGTTTTATAAAAGCTGCTGATGGGAAAAAAACAAATATTGGTTGCCCGGCAAGCGAAGAAGAAGTAGCGGCGTTTATAAAAGTTTTAAAAGCCACATCTTCCATCAACGATAAAAGGCTTGCTGTTATCGCAACTGTTTTCAGAAAAAACGAAAGGCATTAATTACTGTCAAAAAAAACAGAAGCTTTACAATTCAACGCCTGCGCCTCCATACCAGCTTATGTAGCTTTGATTGATCTTCTTTGCATCAGGGAAAATCCCGCCCGTCTGTGGATTAAAAAATTTATAGTGGAAATTTTTAGAGGCGTTAAAATAACCTGCTTCAGAAAATAAATAAAAGTTTTTTGATGCTTTATATTTTACGCCGGCCGAAGCTTGCCAGCAAAAAAACCATGGCAATGGCAGTTTTGTATAGTTTGCCATCCCTTTGTGCTCTAAGTTAGAGATTGGGTCTATAAAAGAATACTGGTATTTATAGCCCGGTATGGAAGTTTTGCTTGCGCCCGCTAATATTTTCGCCCTGAAAATAAACCTGCCATCTTTTGATAAAACTGTATTGAACGAAGGCCCAGCCATCATTTTAAAAACCTTCCAGGATTCAGTAACAATTGATGCTTGCGTAGTATTTCCATATTTATTAAAAAGATAATTATGGAACGATGCGGCGTCTTGCTTATGGCTGCTGTAGCCGCCTGCAAACATTACAGAAAAATTCTTTTTTGCCTGCCAGCCGCCTGCAATACTAATATCAAAGCCAGTTTTTGCTAACCCGGCAGCGTTGCTTAATGGGGTGTTTTCATTCCAAACCATATTAGCGAAATTACCTGTTGGCACGGCAAGCCCGGCCGCAGCTTCTACAAAAAGTTTGCTTTGTTTTTGCGCACTGCTAACCGCAGTAAAAAAAGAAAATAGAAATAAAAGGTGGAGTTTAGGAACCTGTTTCATTGCAAAAGAGTTTAGTTAAGGAGAAATAAAATTAACTATTCGCCTGCATAGCACAAAAAAAGCTTGCCTTAACTTGCCTATTGTTTCTTTGGTGCTCCCCATCCCCATTTTAAAAAATCAGGGAAAGCCCTTGCCCATGTCGGCACATCGTGTTTGCCGTCTTCCAGTTCCAAATATTCTATATCGCTGCCAGTATAGCCTTTCTTCTTCAATTCATCAATCAGGCTGATAGTATCATCAATAGCATCAATAATGCCATTGTTGTTACGGTCGGCTGTTTCGTCTTTTGTGCCCACTTCAAAAAAGAATTTAAGCCATGGGTAATACTCTCCTTCCCTCACCTGCCGGTGCATGATGCGGTGCACTTCTTCGTCGAAATCTTCGTCTTCCTGTGCTTTGTCCCTCCACCAAAAACTGCCGCTGAAAGCGCCCATTTTCAAAAACTCTGCCGGATGGTTCCATACAATATCAAGGGCGCTTAATGCACCCAATGAAAAACCGGCAAAAGATTTTTCCCTGAAGGAAGGCACCAGGTAAGTTTCCTTAATAAAAGGGATTACTTCCTTCATCACAAAGTCAGTATGCTTTTGCGCTTTGGTGCCACGCCCTTTGTAGTCTAATATTTTGGCGGTGGCGTATTCGTTGCGCCTGTCGGCACTGCAATGCATGCCTACGCAAAGCAATGGGGCTATTTCATTTTCAGCGTATAATTTTTCCAGGATTTTTTCAAACTCCATTTTTACCAAATCCTGCCCGTCGTTGATAAGCAGCAAACTCATTTGCGCAGGCTCGGCTACATTAAGCGGCAGGTAGCAGTCAACCTTTACCTCTCTTTTTAAATAAACCGAATTGATTACGTGGTTTTCTATAGTAATGTACTGAACGTTTTCCCTA
>CAYRRL010000257.1:0-5162 GCA_964426665.1 uncultured Ferruginibacter sp.
TACCTCTTCCCGGGTATTGCGGCAAAACTCAATTACCAGTATGGCGCCAGGGTCGCCCTGCACAAAAAACCTGTTCTTCCTTTGTTCAATATTGTTTTTGGTACATTCTAAAATGTAATGGTCAATCAGTTCACTGGCGCTGGGCTTAAACTGCATAGCAATAATATTTGCCCTCAGCGATTCATCTATACTGTTGAAATGAATGCAGAGCAAGCCAGTTTCTTTTGGCGGCGCTTCGTTTACATGCAACTTTATTTCGGTAATAAAAGCCAGTGTGCCCTCGGAGCCTGCAATCAATTTGCAAAAATTAAAATCTTCTTTGCCTGCAGTGAATGGCGCTGTCTCCAGCAGCATATCCAATGCATAACCGGTATTTCTTCTTTCGATGCTTGCCTTGGGGAATTCTTTTCTTATTTCTGTTTGGTTGTTGCAGTCGCTTAATGCGCTTCTTACCGTTTTATAAATATTATTTTCCAAACTATCGCCTTCGCATTTCGCATGAAACGCTTCAATACACATTGCAGCAAACACCGCTTCGCTTCCATCGCTCAGCAATGCTTTTACTTCCAGTAAATGTTCCCTTGTGCTGCCATATACCACCGAGTTGCTGCCGCAACTGTTGTTGCCAACCATGCCGCCAATCATCGCCCTGTTGGCAGTAGAAGTTTCTGGCCCAAAGAACAGGCCATGCGGTTTTAAAAACATATTCAGTTCGTCACGTATCACGCCGGGCTGCACACGTACCCATTGTTCCTCTTTGTTCAGTTCCAGTATTTGCGTAAAGTATTTGCTCACATCGGCCACAATGCCATTGCCCACTACCTGCCCTGCCAGCGATGTGCCTGCGGTACGTGGTATCAGCGATGTATTGTTGCTGTGTGCGAAGGCAATCAATTTTTTTATGTCCCCAACAGATTTTGGTATTGCTACCGCCAGCGGCATTTCCTGGTAAGCAGAAGCATCGGTTGCGTATAGCAGCCGCATGGTATTGTCAAAATATAATTCGCCTTCGAGTGTGTTTTTAAGCTGTTGCAGCTTTTCGTTCATGGTGGATTGATTGCCTTTGGGGCGTAAAATTAAGGTGTTAGCAACAGATTGCACATATTGGAACAGATTTGAAAATATTCAGTTGCCTGAAGCTTTGCAAAACAACCTGTTGCCCCTATTTCATTATTTTTGCCGCATGAGCATAGTGAGCAACATGCAGGCGGCCGTTATCAGTAGTTTGTCTGCCCTGTACAACCAGCCTTTTACAGAAAAAGATTTCCAGGTAAACCAAACCAAACCAGAGTTTGAGGGGGACTATACCGTAGTAATGTTTGCATTGGTAAAAACATTAAAACTTTCGCCGGATGCCATTGGCAATGCCTTGGGCAGCCACCTCGTTGCCAACAACCCACAGCTTTTTACAAAATATAATATCATAAAAGGTTTTTTAAACCTGTCTGTTGCCGATGCATACTGGGCAGGCATATTGAAACAGCACAATGATATTTGCTATGGCAAAAAGCAAATGAACGGGCAAAAAGTAATGGTGGAATATTCAAGCCCTAATACTAATAAGCCGCTGCACCTTGGCCATTTAAGGAATAATTTTTTAGGGTGGAGCGTAAGCGAAATATTAAAAGCAAACGGGTATGAAGTAATAAAAAGCGCTATTGTAAATGACAGGGGCATACATATTTGTAAAAGCATGATTGCATGGCAATTGTTTGCCAATGGCGAAACGCCCCAAAGCGCCGGCGTTAAAGGCGACCATTTTGTGGGCAAGTATTATGTAAGGTTTAATGAGGAGCACAAAAAACAAACAGATGAATTGGTTGCGGCTGGCAAACCAAAGGAAGAGGCAGAAAAAGAAGCGCCGATTATGAAGGCAACGCAGCAAATGTTGCTGGACTGGGAAGCCGGCAAACCTGATGTGATTGAACTATGGAAAACAATGAACCAATGGGTGTATGATGGCTTTGCAGTTACTTACAAAAGAATAGGGAGCGATTTTGACATTACTTATTATGAAAGCAGTACGTATTTGCTTGGCAAAAAAATAGTTCAGCAGGGGCTTGATAAAAATGTGTTTGTTAAAAAAGATGACGGCAGCATCTGGATTGATTTAACGGCTGACGGGCTTGATGAAAAAATTGTACAGAGGAAAGACGGCACTTCTGTTTATATCACACAGGACATTGGCCTTGCTGAACAAAAGTATGAGCAGTACAAAATCGACCAGAGCATTTATGTAATTGGCAACGAGCAGGACTACCACATGAAAGTGCTGAAACTGATTTGCCAAAAATTGGGCGTGGGCAACGCAGCAGGCATTTATCATTTAAGTTATGGCATGGTGGAACTGACCTCCGGAAAAATGAAAAGCAGGGAAGGCACTGTGGTAGATGCGGATGATTTGATGGACGATATGGTGGCAACATCAAGGCAGCACACCGAAGACCTTGGGAAAGTAAAGGATTTTACAGAGGAAGAATTGAAAGAATTATATGACATGCTTGCATTGGGCGCAATGAAATTTTACCTGTTGAGGGTTGACCCTAAAAAAACAATGGTGTTCAATCCGCAGGAAAGCATAGAGTTTCATGGCTTTACTGGCCCATTTGTGCAATACACCCACGCAAGGATAAAAAGCATTTTGAGGAAAACAGCCAATGGCCAACTCCCAATAGCCAATAGCGAAATACGTGAAGGATTATTGCCACTTGAAAAATCAGTTATTGTATCGCTTGAGCAATACCCAACTATAATAGAACAGGCCTGCAATGAACATAACCCTTCTGTTATTGCCAACTATGTTTTTCATTTGGCGCAAACATTCAATTCGTTCTATACAGAACATTCTGTTGCCAATGCCGAAACAGAGGAAAAGAAAACCCTGCGGCTGCAATTATCAAACATGACTGCCAATATTTTAAAAAGCGGCATGCAATTATTGGGGATACAGGTTCCCGAAAGAATGTAAAAACTTATGCCATTTCACACAAATAACATCCCTAAACATCTTCTATGCAAAAGAAACAGCTAAAATTTATACCACTATTCATTGCTTTGTTTTTTTCAACGAAATCTTTTTCGCAATCTGTAAGCATAAATAACAACGGCAATGCCGCAGATTCTTCCGCCATGCTTGATGTAAGCAGCACAACAAAAGGCCTGCTCATCCCAAGGATGACAGCAGGGCAAAGGAGTTTAATTAACGCCCCGGCAACAGGCCTGCTTGTGTACCAAACGGATGGCGATGCAGGCTTTTATTATTACAATGGAACAAACTGGTTTTTGCTGGTTACCACTGCTGTAAATACCGACAGGCAGAATACATTAATTTATACAGTAAAAGGTTTTTAATCCAAACCACTTCTTACATTTTCAAAAACATCTTTCCAAATCATGAAAAAAACTTTTTCAATTTGCCTGTTATTGCTTTGTTGCTGCTTTGCAAAAGCCCAAAACAATTTGCAATTTAACCGTGTAGTAATTATAAAAGCCGATAGCATATCAAATTGTGGCGGCGGCTGCCCCGATACAATTTTATACCGGCAATTTACCGTGCCGCCAGACAAAGTGCTTAAAATCGAAAGCATCAATTATATCCCCGGCAATTATTATTTATTCCTTGACAATACGCCTTTTATCAGAGTATCGTCTAACCCTGCCAATAACTTCCCTATCTGGTTGCCATCAGGCACTTATGCTATTTATTTTGGCACCTACAACTCAGCAAATTCTGCAACAGGCCAGTATGCTTATCTACTGTCTGCAATTGAATTTAATGTCGTCCAGTGATGAAAAATCTTTGTGCTGAACAAGGCTAAAATTTAAAATACTTTTTTAACTTTCAGCCCTCAAGCGGAAGTAGCTCACCTGGTAGAGCGTCAGTTTCCCAAACTGGAGGCAGCGGGTTCAAGTCCCGTCTTCCGCTCTTAATAAAAAATGGCCAGCTTATTAAAGGCGGGCCATTTTTTATTGCAACATTTTTGCAAGCGCTTCTTTAAAAGCTATTGGTTGGTAGCCCAACTCTTTTTTTGCCTTGCCAATTACAAACCCCGTTTTAAGAGGCCGCTGCGCAGGCTGTGTAAATATATCAGCATTTACTTCTGTCATCAACGATTTATCAAGATGCAGATAATCAGCAACAGCAGTTGCCATATCAAAAGGGCTCATGCCTTCTTCCCCGGAAATATGGTAAACCCCAGTTGCATTTTTTTCTATCACCAATAAAGTACCTTTTACTAAATCTTCTACATAAGTTGGTGTTCGCCATTGGTCGCTTACCACTTTGACAGGCTTTTTGTTTTCTAAGTTTTCCTTTGCCCAGCTAATAATATTGCTGCGGTTGCCAACTAATATATTGCCATACACTAATACCGTTCTTACAATTGCCCAATCATGCGCAATCTCCATCACCGCTTTTTCTGCTGCCAGTTTGCTGCTTCCGTAATAATTCACCGGATTGGGTGTATCCGTTTCTTTATATGGCCCATGCATGCCATCAAAAACAAAATCGGTGGAGATATAAACAAACTTAGCATTGATGTTTTGAGCTGCGCTTACCAAAAATCTTGTAGCAGTAACATTCACATTCCAGCATTCCACTTTATTCAGTTCGCATGGGTCGGGCTGTGTCATGGCTGCTGCATGAATAATTATGCTTGGCTTGTGTTCATCAATAACTTCATTTACTGCAATGCCGTCTGTAATATCTAATGCAAAATATTTGTATTGGGGCGATGGCGGAAAAGGCAGGCGGCTATCCCCTCTTCCTGTAGCAATTACCGGATAAGAAGTTGTTTCGAGGAGCATTTTTATCAAATGCTGGCCAAGCAGGCCATTGGAGCCGGTGATTAAAATCTTCATTTAGTAAATATAAAATACAATATGCCTACATTCGCTTTGTTGAAAAAAAATACCATGAATAAAAAAATGATTGCTGCGTTTTTGTTTGCGCCGTTATTTGCCAATGCCCAAAACGCAATGACGCCCGAACTCCTCTGGCAACTCGGCCGTGTGAGCGGCCAGGGCATTTCCAAAGATGGGAAATACATTGTGTACAGCGTAAGCACACCCGATGCTGAAGAAAACAAAAGCAGCAGCAAAACATACATGATACCTGTTGCAGGCGGCACTCCGGTTGAAGTAACTAACAAAGACAGCATCCT
>CAYRRL010000258.1:0-5152 GCA_964426665.1 uncultured Ferruginibacter sp.
CCCTTCTCAGCTATAAAACGTTTTATAACAAATATGTCTGCAACTAAAACACCCGCTGCACAGCGTATCAATTTTGGAAAAGTTGATTTTCTGGCAGAAACCCCCGATTTGCTCGGAATCCAAATTCAGTCGTTCAAAGATTTCTTCCAGTTAGAGACTACGCCTGATAAACGTAACGTGGAAGGCTTGTTCCGTGTGTTCAAGGAAAACTTCCCCATTACTGACACACGTAACATTTTCGTGCTTGAATTCCTCGACTATTTTGTTGACCCCCCACGCTATACTATTGATGAATGTATAGAAAGGGGATTGACTTATGCTGTTCCATTAAAGGCAAAACTTAGGCTTAGCTGTAATGACGAAGAGCACGTGGACTTCCAAACCATTGTTCAGGATGTGTTCCTTGGCAACATACCTTATATGACTCCCCGTGGCACTTTTGTTATCAATGGTGCTGAAAGGGTAGTGGTAAGCCAGCTTCACCGTTCGCCTGGCGTATTCTTTGGCCAGTCTGTTCACCCGAACGGAACTAAGATTTATTCTGCAAGGGTTATCCCTTTCAAAGGCGCATGGATGGAATTTGCCACAGACATTAACAATGTAATGTATGCTTATATTGACCGTAAGAAGAAGTTTCCAGTAACTACTTTGTTGCGTTCAATTGGATTTGAAACAGACAAGGACATTCTTGAACTGTTCGGTATGGCTGATGAAGTAAAGGTTGACAAAAAGAGCTTGGCAAAGTTTGTTGGAAAACGCCTTGCAGCCCGTGTGCTTCGTACTTGGGTGGAAGATTTTGTAGATGAAGATACCGGCGAGGTAGTGAGCATTGAGCGTAATGAAATTGTACTTGAAAGGGACACAGTTCTTGATGAGGCTAATATAGCAATGATTGCCGATATGGATGTGAAGAGTGTGTTTATACAAAAAGAAGAAGTAAGTGGAGATTATGCAATCATTTACAACACTTTAAATAAAGATACTTCTAACTCGGAGTTGGAAGCTGTACAGCATATTTACCGCCAGCTTCGTGGCGCTGATGCACCAGACAATGAAACAGCCCGTGGTATCATTGACAAGCTTTTCTTTAGTGACAAGCGTTATGATTTGGGCGAAGTAGGCCGTTATAAAATTAACCGTCGTTTGGGCTTGAATTTCCCAATTGAAAAGAAGGTGTTAACCAAAGATGATATCATCGCCATAATCAAAACATTGGTTCAGTTAACCAATGGAAAGAGCGAAGTTGACGATATTGACCACCTTAGCAATCGCCGGGTACGTACTGTAGGAGAACAGCTATACGCTCAGTTTGGTGTTGGTTTGGCAAGAATGGCACGTACAATTCGTGAAAGAATGAATGTTCGTGATAATGAGGTATTTACGCCAGTTGATTTAATAAATGCTCGAACTCTTTCCAGCGTTATTAACTCTTTCTTTGGCACATCTCAATTATCCCAGTTCCTCGACCAGACAAACCCACTTTCTGAAATCACCCATAAGCGCCGTATTTCGGCTCTAGGCCCAGGCGGCTTAAGCAGGGAAAGAGCTGGCTTTGAGGTTCGTGACGTACACTATTCACACTATGGCCGCCTTTGCACTATTGAAACGCCGGAAGGGCCAAATATCGGTTTGATATCTACTCTGTGCGTACATGCCAAGATAAATGAAATGGGCTTTATCGAAACGCCATATCATAAAGTTGCAGACGGCAAGGCTGACATGAAGAAGATTACTTTCCTGAGCGCAGAGGAAGAAGATACAGCGAAGATTGCCCAGGCAAATATCCCGATGGATGACAAAGGGAATTTTGTTGAGGATAAAATTAAGAGCCGCCAAACAGGCGACTTCCCAATATTGGATAAGCATGAAGTGGAGTTCATGGACGTAGCGCCAAACCAAATTGTTGGTTTGAGTGCTTCAATGATTCCGTTCCTTGAGCATGACGATGCCAACAGGGCACTGATGGGCTCAAACATGCAACGCCAGGCTGTACCGTTAGTTCGCCTTGACCCGCCAATCGTGGGCACTGGCCTTGAAGGCAAAGCTGCCCGTGACGCAAGGATTCAAATACATGCAGAAGGAACAGGCGTGGTTGAATATGTAGATGCAAATGAAATACACGTTCGTTATAACAGGAGCGAAATGCAGCAGTTGGTAAGTTTTGAAGACGATTTGAAAGTTTACAAGCTCACTAAGTTCATCCGCACAAACCAGGAAACATGTATCAACCTCCGGCCTGCAGTAACAAAGGGCCAGAAAGTTGTTGAAGGTGATTTCTTAACCGAAGGTTATGCAACTAAAGGCGGTGAGCTTGCTCTTGGCCGCAACCTGAAAGTAGCATTTATGCCATGGAAGGGTTACAACTTCGAGGATGCGATTGTGATTAGCGAAAAAGTTGTGAAAGAAGATTTATTTACGTCCATTCATATCAGTGAATTTGAAACAGAGGTACGTGATACTAAATTGGGTGAAGAAGAATTAACTCCTGATATTCCAAACGTAAGCGAAGAAGCAACAAAAGACCTTGACCAGAATGGTATCATCCGTATTGGTGCTCACATCAAGGAAGGCGATATTATTATTGGAAAAATCACTCCAAAAGGCGAAAGCGACCCAACTCCGGAAGAGAAGTTGCTTCGTGCCATCTTTGGCGATAAAGCGGGCGACGCAAAAGACGCTTCATTGAAAGCACCAAGCGGTACAGAGGGTGTTGTTATCAACAAAAAATTGTTTCAGCGTGCTAAAAAAGACAAGAATGCCAAAGTGAGGGAGAAGGCAAGCCTTGAGAAGATTGAAAAAACGCATGAGAAAAATGAGGCGGACTTAATGGAAATGCTGGTAAACAAACTGCAGACTTTATTAAAAGATAAAACTTCTGCTGGTGTAAGCAACAACTTTGGCGAAGTGTTGATTGGCAAAGGGGCTAAGTTTAATCCCAAAAATTTGGGCAACATTGATTACCTGAATGTGAACCCATTAGGTTGGACAGGCGAAGCGAAAACTGACGGCCAAATTAATATTCTTCTTCACAATTATACAATTAAGTATAACGAGGAATTAGGCCGTTATAAGAGGGAAAAATTCAACATCAGCATCGGTGATGAATTGCCTGCTGGTGTATTGAAACTGGCTAAAGTTTATTTGGCTGTTAAGCGTAAGCTGAAAGTGGGCGATAAAATGGCGGGCCGCCACGGTAACAAAGGAATTGTTGCCAAAATCGTTCGCCAGGAAGACATGCCATTCCTTGAAGACGGTACACCGGTTGATATAGTGTTGAACCCATTGGGCGTACCTTCAAGGATGAACCTCGGTCAGATTTATGAAACTGTGCTTGGTTGGGCTGGCCAAAAACTGGGCGTTAAGTTTTCTACTCCAATTTTTGATGGCGCATCAGTTGAAGAAATTGATGAGCACATCACAAAAGCAGGTTTGCCAAAATTCGGCCACACCTATTTATATGATGGCGAAACTGGCCAGCGCTTTGACCAGAAAGCTACTGTTGGTGTAATCTATATGATTAAGCTGCACCACATGGTTGATGACAAAATGCACGCCCGTTCTATTGGGCCATATTCCCTTATTACGCAGCAACCGCTTGGTGGTAAAGCACAATTCGGTGGCCAGCGTTTTGGCGAGATGGAAGTGTGGGCACTCGAAGCATACGGTGCATCCAACATTTTGCAGGAATTGTTGACGCTTAAATCTGATGATATCATCGGAAGGGCTAAAACATACGAAGCAATTGTAAAAGGCGAGAACATCCCGAAACCGGGCATTCCGGAATCATTCAATGTATTGGTTCATGAATTGAGAGGCTTGGGATTGGATTTGAATTTTGAATAGTAGGCGGTGGTTGAAGTATCTGCATTAATAAAATTCTATGAACATATTAATTGTAAATGATACTAAAATCCCGGCTATTAAATATGGAGGCACTGAAAGGGCAATATGGAGTTTAGGAAAGGCATTGGTTGAGTTAGGGCATGAGGTAAGTTATTTAGTAGGAAAAGGTTCAGCATGCCCCTTCGCTAAAAGAGTATTGTTTTACGACAGCAACAAGTCCTTTGACATACAGGTTCCTGAAGATATTGATATCGTACATTTTTTTTGGAAACCTTCTGATGCAGCTATAAAAAAACCATACATCGTTACATTACAGGGTAACATATACCACCCATGTAAGTTAGATGCAAACACGGTTTTTGTTTCAGGCAACCAGGCTAAAAGATTTGGAGGCTCCGAGTTTGTTTACAATGGCATTGACTGGAACGAATACCCCAAATGCGATATGGCATTAAAACGGAGCGAATGGTTTCATTTTTTGGCAGATGCATCATGGAAGGTTAAAAATGTAAGAGGCGCCATCAGGATAGCAAGAAAAGCAAAAATGCAACTGCAGGTTTTAGGAGGCAGCAGGTTGAATTTTAATATGGGGTTCAGGTTTACCCCTTATCTCAATATTAAATTCAGAGGGCAAGTTGATAATGAAAAAAAGGCTTTTTATGCAAACAGGAGCAATGGCCTGCTTTTTCCTGTTTTGTGGCACGAGCCTTTTGGCATAGCGATAACAGAGAGTTTGTTTTATGGCTGCCCTGTTTTTGGCACTCCTTATGGCTCATTAACTGAGCTGGTATTGCCTGAAGTAGGAGTGGTGAGCAACAGTGAATCAGCATTGGTAAACGCTTTGAAAAATGCAGGCAGCTTTAATAAGGCAACCTGCCATGAATATGCTGCTGACAAATTCAATAGTGTTGTAATGGCCAAAAGCTACCTGAAACTCTATGAGAAAGTTTTAAACGGAAATACAATACACCTTCAGCAACCTGAAATAAAAGCTGAGACTATTCAGCAAAAAAAATATTTAGACATGTTGCCTTAATGGCAAAAAAAAATAAAAATCACATACTGTAATAATTATGGCATTCAAAAAAGAAAACCGCCCCAGAGCAACTTTCTCCCAAATCACTATTGGCCTGGCATCACCAGACAGTATTTTGGAAAAAAGCTTTGGCGAAGTATTAAAGCCTGAAACAATTAACTATCGGACTTACAAGCCTGAAAGGGATGGTTTGTTTTGCGAAAGGATTTTTGGGCCTGTAAAGGATTATGAATGTGCCTGCGGAAAGTACAAACGTATCCGCTATAAAGGCAT
>CAYRRL010000259.1:0-3852 GCA_964426665.1 uncultured Ferruginibacter sp.
CCGGCCCTGATGCGTTTGCTGTAAACGCTTTCCATTTTTTTGTCGTTGTTCTCGTACGCCACAGTAGTAAGTTTAATGTATTGGTTACTAATAATTTTTTTATGGCGACAAAGATATAGTTGTTTTTGAAATAGCAAAAAAAACAGCCATTTTTAGGCGGGTGGGAAAAAAAGTGGGGACAACTTGTTTAAACTGGGGCGCATCCAAATAATTTTCGCTAAACAGCCATGCTGCCTTCCTGCTGTTGCTGGCGGCGGTACATACCAGCATAAAACCCATTGAGGCTTAATAGTTGCTGGTGGGTGCCCTGCTCCGCAATTTGCCCGGCATCAAGCACTATTATCTTGTCAAACTGGAGCAAAGAAAAAATCCGGTGGGTAATAATGATGGCAGTTTTGCCCTGCAAATAATTATTGAGGTTACTGAGTATCTCCTTTTCCGTTTTGGCATCCACAGCGCTCAGGCAGTCATCAAAAATAATAAGCGATGGGTTTTTAATTAATGCCCTCGCAATGGAAATACGCTGCTTTTGCCCTCCGCTTAAGGTAACGCCCCTCTCCCCTATCATGGTTTGGTAGCCATTGGCAAAGCCATTTATTTCTTTGTCAACACAAGCATCTTTCGCAGCCTGTATTATCTGTTCTTTTGTTGCCCCCGGCAGGCCAAAAGCAATATTGTTATGCACGCTGTCGCTGAACAAAAAAACATCCTGCGGCACATAACTTGTTTGGCTCCTCAAATAATTCAGGTCAACTGTACCGATTGCTGTGCCATCGTACTTAATTGCACCCTGCTGCACATCATACATACGGAGCATCAGTTGTGCAATGGTAGATTTGCCTGAGCCTGTTTTGCCAATAATGGCAATTTTTTCGCCCTTGTTAATCTCCAAAGAAAAATTTTGCAATGCCCTGATGCCTGTATGCGGATAGGTAAAATTGACTTTGTCAAAAACAATAGTGCTGTTTAACAAAGGTTTTTTGCCATTAGCAGGGTTGGTTACAGATGGCTGCATTTGCAAAAACTCGTTGATGCGTTTTTGGGATGCTGCTGCCCGTTGGGTCATGCTGGCTGTCCACCCAATGGCGCTCACCGGAAAAGTCATCATCTGTATATACATTACAAACTCAGCTATCAGCCCCACATCAGCTTTGCCGCTTACAACATCCAATGCACCCACCATAATAGTAAGCAATGTGCTGATACCAATAAGCAATGCCATGGCAGGAAAATAAATGGCTTCCGTTTTAGCAAGCCCCAATGCGTTCTTTTTGTACTCTGCGCTGTTTGCGCTAAAGAAACCAAGCATAGCTTTTTCCTGCACAAATGATTTGATGACACGTATACCGCTGTAAGACTCTTGTGCATTGGTGGTAAGCTGGCTTAGCAATGCCTGTATGCGCTCGCTTTTTTTCTCAATAATGGTATTGACAAAATAAATGGTGATGGCCAATACAGGCAGCGGCGACAGAGCCACCAACGTAAGCTTGGGGCTGGCTTTGTACATAAAGAAAATACTAAACCCCAATACCGCGGCAAGGTTAATAAAGTACATGATAGCAGGACCGGTGTACATACGCACACGGCTTACGTCTTCAGAAATGCGGTTCATCAAATCGCCTGTGCTGTGTGTCTTGTAAAAGTTGGTATCCAATTGCTGGTAATGCGTAAACACCTGGTTTTTTTGGCCGTACTCAACAAGGCGGCTCATTACAATAATGGTTTGCCGCATCATAAACATAAAAAAACCGCTGATGAGTGCCAGCAACAATAATGTGATGCCGCACCAAACAATTTTTTGCCCAGTGCTTTGGTGCTGCAGCCAGGCTATAATGGCATCTACTATCGCATCGTTTTGCCGGTGCGACGAACTGTCTTTGCCTGCCACGGTGTTTACCACATAGCCGGTAAGCTGCGGTGCCAGTATCCTGAAGTAGTTTGTGAGGATGACGAACACAATGCCAAGGAAGAAACGGTAACGGTATTTCCAGAAAAAATGGTTGAGTGCGGCAAGGTGTTTCATGCGTAGGCAAAATTAGTGGATTGGCAAGATGAACAGAACAGATTGAAAGCTTTATAATTTATTAATGAACGTAAGCCACCCTGAATGCTTAAATGTTTCAAGGAGTTTAGTATTGTATATAAGGCGTACTCTTATTGCAATAGTTATTAAGAAAACAAACCCGCCAAGCAAATTTATTTTAATATCTTTTGCGCTCTCTGCAATACATTCAAACAAGGCACGGCCATTTATTGTGTTTTGATAGATTTCGTTCAACAGCCCAATGACAGTAAACACAACAAAAGCAATAATACCTCTCAAAAATCTTTGTTTTAATTTTTGCTTTAAAAAAATAGCAGTGTAGATATAAACCTTAAGGCAAATAACAATAGCAAAGCTAAAATGCTCTGCACAATTTAACAGCCATTCAAGAGTTTGGGAAATGTGGCACTTTAAAAGCCTTTTACCAATACTAATTCATAAGCCCAGAAAATAATATTGTAAAGTTTATAGGGCTGAAGCAGGTAAATACTTCGCATATTTAATACTTCCAGCGATAAATGCATAGCGGAAACATACCAAAGGCAATACCAATGGCCTGAGGCAATGATAAACCCGCCTAAAATAATATTAGCAATTCTTATTAGAGTGATGGGCATGCTGCATGGCGGCAAAGAAATGTTTAAAATTCCCCTTCTCCCATCCTGCTTATGGCATCTTTATGCAAAAACATCTTTGCCAATTGAATGACTGCCGTTATTGCGAAAATGCCGCCGACAATCCAGTTTATATAGGCCTGGCTGCTGGAAATATTGTTTACAACCAACTGGCCTCCAAAAATAAAAACACAATTGCCTAGCATGGTGCCCAGCCCAATACCAATAATGTAGGAGGTGTATTGCGCCTTCACAGGTTGCAATGTGCCTTTTTGAAATAATACGTTGCTCCACCCAAACCAAAAGGGTATTTGTGCCGGGCTAATTGAACTCATCAACATGCCAAGGAGAAAGCGGTGAATGTTATTTTTAAGCAGTTCATTTTTTTGCTCTGCCCCGCCTTTGGCAGCCGCCATAAAACTACCAACAGCCAGTGCAATTATAATGGCCAGCGTAAGCCATTCCATTATCCGCAATAGCTTCGTTTGCTTGCGTACCCACGCTATTCCTATAAGCGAAACCCGTACATAAAACATTTCCACCAACAAACAGCCCAACGAAAAAAGCAACGCATCCTTTATGCCCTCCTGCAAGCCTATTTGCATGGCAGTAATATTGAGTGTGCCCAGCGGAAGGCAACCCAAAAAACTAATAAGCATACCCCAAAAGAAAACCTGCAATAACTTATGCATGCAGCAAAGATATACACAGCATAAGCCACAAAATGCCAGCAGCAAATACTATACAACTCATTACATTTGCCTAAACACAAACGATATGCATGTACCAACCATGGCTGAAATGATGGCTTCCGGCGAAAAACCTGAGGTGCTGTTTTGGGTAGGCTGCGCCGGTAGTTTCGACCAGCGGGCCCAAAAGATTACCAAAGCATTTGTAACAATCCTTGATAAAGTAGGCATCAAATATGCCATCCTTGGCAATGAAGAAATGTGTACCGGCGACCCGGCAAGGCGTGCTGGAAACGAATTCATGTTCCAGATGATGGCTTATCAGAACATCAATATTTTAAATGGCTATGAAATAAAAAAAATTGTTACTGCCTGCCCACATTGCTTCAATACATTAAAAAACGAATACCCCGAATTGGGCGGCAATTATGAAGTAGTGCACCATGCCGCTTTTTTACAGCAGCTAATTGATGATGGGAAAATTAAAATGAGCGATGGCAACAGT
>CAYRRL010000259.1:3862-5143 GCA_964426665.1 uncultured Ferruginibacter sp.
TACATACCACGATAGTTGTTACCTTGGCAGGGCGAATAATATTTATGAAGCGCCGAGAAAAGTACTGGAGGCATTGGATGCTTCGCTGGTGGAAATGAAACGCTGCCGTGCCAACGGGCTGTGCTGCGGTGCCGGAGGCGCACAAATGTTTAAAGAAGAAGAGAAGGGCGATACTAGGGTAAACCTTGACCGGGCAAATGAAGCCCTGGAAACAGGTGCAAATATAATCGCTGCAGCCTGCCCTTTTTGCAACACGATGATAACCGATGGTGTAAAGAACAGCAATAAAGAAGACGAAGTGAAAGTGCTTGATATTGCAGAAATTGTTGCTGCTTCTTTATCATAAAAAGCTTTTTACCTTTATCTTATGAAAGTTGACCTGAAAGAGATGCTGCCTGCGGATTTTGATGACAACTCCCGTGTGTGGGTTTACCAAAGCAGCCGTTTGTTCTCCCTTGGCGAAGCGTTTGAAATTGAAAAAATGCTGGAAGAGTTTGTTGCCAGTTGGCAAAGCCATGGCACCCCGGTAAAAGGTTATGCCAATTTATTTTATGGGCATTTTGTAGTAATGATGGCTGATGAAACAGCAACCAGCGTAAGCGGCTGCAGCACAGACAGCAGCGTGCAGGTGATAAAGAGAATGGAGCAATTGTTTAATGTAAAAATGTTTGACAGGCTTAACCTTGCCTTTTTGGTAAAAGGCAAAGTAGAATTGCTTCCGCTCTCCCAATTGCAATATGCCGTGGACAATAATTTTATTACTGCTGATACCATTTACTTCAACAATACGGTGCTTACAAAAGAAGAACTGGTAAAAAACTGGCTGTTACCCGTACAAAAAAGCTGGCTTGCCAAAAAAATAGCAGCCAGCTTTAAATAAATAGAATAAGGTGTGATTAAATTACTGCAATTGTGCAGCAGAAACTTTCTTGACCTTTCCAATCTTTCCAGCCTTTTTGAAATGTGCGGCGCACCACACATTGTCCAATGCAATAAGGCGCATTGATTCCAGCCCGTGGGATGCAATGCATTCCCAGTTGCACTCCCTTGACAAATCACTTACAATTTTACTGGACGGTTTTGGATAAGCAATCCATAGTTTGGCGTCGCCGGCAAGCGCAGGCACTACGTCTTTTAAAATGTCCTTCAACTGGTTGTGATTTACAGCAAACACGAGTGCAAAATCAATTTTCCTGATTTTTAACAGTGGCGTTACGTTTTTGGAAAAAGAGAGTTTTGCAAACTGTTTTTCAATAGTGGAGGGCAATCCCTGTATCAACA
>CAYRRL010000260.1:0-4879 GCA_964426665.1 uncultured Ferruginibacter sp.
CAGTTAATACCGCCACATCGATACCGCCGTTTTTTTCAATAAACGAATCCACAAATTTTTCAGAAGCATCTTCGTCCGTCAAATCCACTTCAACCGCTTCAAACCCGACTGTTGCAGGGCCGCCCGCAAACAAATTTATTTGCCCTTTTTCCCTCGCAGTAACAGTGCCTGCAACCTGATAGCCTTCTTCTATAAATTTTTTTACTACTGCCTGCCCAAGGTTGCCGCCTGCGCCTGTTACAATGGCTGTTTTCATATTTAATTATTTGTCAGGCGAAGATATTTCAATTCAATTGTAGTTTTCTTAAATAAGAGCCCTCCCTCAAACTGAATTGCACTAAATTTGCAACGCAAAACAAGGCGTATGAAGAGGACACATATTGTAATGCTGGTGGCTATTGCGCTGGCTATTGGGGCGCTGCTGATGATGTCAGCAGATTTTTCCACTTATGATACTATAGAGTCTGCAAAGAAAAAACAAGGCAAGTTTGTGCATTTGATTGCAAAACTTGATAAAACAGCCCCCGTGGAATACGATCCTGCCAATAACCCAAATTACCTTTCCTTTATGGCAGTTGACAGCCTTGGCGGCAGGGCAAAAGTGGTGTACAGGAATACAAAACCGGCAGAATTGGAGCATAGCGAAAGGGTGGTGCTGAAAGGGAAGATGGAAGGGGATGTGTTTGAGTGCAAAGATATTTTGCTGAAATGCCCAAGCAAGTACAAAGACGATAAGAAGGAGCTGGAGAAGACGGTGAGTAATTAGTCAATAGTCAATAAGCTATGGGCTATGAAACTATGGACAAACATTAAATCTTAAATATTAAATAGGAATGCCTTTCGATGGGGAACACTTACTGCCGGGCCAAATAGGCCATTTTTTTGTGTTGGTTGCTTTTGTCAGTTCCCTGCTTTCTACAATAGCTTATAGTATTGGCTCTTTTAAAAGAGATATTGCAGAAAAAGCAAGCTGGGTAAAATTTGCAAGGCTTTATTTTTATACCCAGTGTGCATCGGTAGCTGCAGTATTTATTTGCATCTTTATTATTTGTTCTAATCATTACATCGAATACCTCTACGCTTACAAGCACACATCAAAAGAACTGGAGTTTAAATATTTGCTTGCCTGTATTTGGGAGGACCAGGGCGGCAGTTTTTTGCTTTGGTCGGTATGGCACAGCGTGCTTGGTATTTTCTTAATAAGCAAATCAAAAACATTTGAAGCGCCGGTAATGACTGTTATAAGCACAGCACAAGTGTTTTTAGCTATGATGATAATGGGCGTTTATATTTTTGATGTAAAGATTGGCAACAGCCCGTTTGTAATGACAAGGGACGAAATTGCTGCGCCCATTTTTAGCCGGCCCGATTATTTGAATTTAATAAAAGACGGCGTGGGGTTGAATGTATTGCTCCGCAATTACTGGATGGTAATACACCCGCCTGTTTTGTTTTTGGGCTTTGCGTCAACGATAGTTCCCTTTGCTTATGCATATGCAGGTTTGCAAAGCAAACAATATGGCGAATGGGTAAAGCCTGCAATCCCTTATGCATTGTTCAGCGCCAGTGTGCTTGGTGCAGGCATTATGATGGGGGGCAAATGGGCTTATGAATCATTATCGTTTGGCGGTTATTGGGCCTGGGACCCTGTAGAAAATGCTTCGCTTGTGCCATGGTTGATAATGGTGGCAGGCCTGCACACCATGGTTATTTACAAAGCAACTGGTCATTCGCTCCGTGGCAGTTATTTATTTGTGATTCTTTCATTCCTGTTTGTGTTGTATTCAACATTCCTTACCAGAACGGGGATACTGGGCGATACCTCGGTGCATGCCTTTACAGAAGCAGGCAAGGCAATGAATATTTTGATCCTGTCTTTCCTGTTGTTTTTCCTTTTTGCTTCGCTCATATTGTTTGCTGTGCGCTATAAAAATATTCCAGCTCTTGCCAAAGAGGAGCAAACCAAATCAAGGGAGTTCTGGATGTTTATAGGTTCGCTTGTTTTATTTCTTTCATCCCTTTTTATCATCGGGCAAACATCCATGCCTGTAATAAATTATTTGTTCAATACAAAATTTGCCCCCGCTGAGGATATTGAATTTTCTTACAATAAAGTGTTGGTGCTGGTTGCTGTTATTATTGGCATATTAACTGCTATTACCCAATTTTTTAAATACAAAAATACAGGCAGCCATGAGTTTTTAAAAAAGATTGCGCTGCCAACTTTTATTGCCGCAGCCATCACAGCTTCGCTTGCAATATTTTATCCCATTGTGTATGATAAAAAAGGGCCCGGCTTTTTAATTGCTTTGTATGTTGCTTTGTTTGCTACTATTTATGCTGTTGTTGCCAATGCTGCATACGTCAGGGCGGGGCTGAATGGAAAATTGAAATCGGCAGGCGGTTCAATAGCACATATTGGGTTTGGGCTAATGATAGCCGGTATGATAGTTTCGGCAGGCAACAAAAAAGTTATTAGCGAAGAAAAATACAAAGCATTTGCCATGCCTGCCGGTATTGACCCGCTGACAAAACAACAGGATAACCCTGCAGAAAATATCAACCTGATAAGGCATGTGCCGGCAAGGATGGGGGAATACGAGGTTACTTACCTCAACGACAGCAGCGGGCATGAAAAAGACAGGCGCTTTTACCACTTATTGTTTGAGCGCAGGGACGGGAAAACAAAAGAGCTAAAAGAATCTTTTGCCCTCCGCCCTGATGTTTATTTGATGAAGAACAACAGCATGAGCAGTAACCCGGATACAAAACGGTACCTTACCCATGATGTGTTTACTTATATTTCTTATGCGCTAAACCCTGAAAAGAATATTGACACGGCCAGCTTTGCGATGAAAGATTTGAAAGCGGGCGATACTGCTTTTTATTCAAAAGGGTTTATTATTTATAACGGGCCCAATAAAAACCACAGCCGCAACATACCCGGCAATCCTCAAATGAGCGTAGCGGCTGATGTTACCATTGTGGCAGAAGACAAAACACGATACCATGCCCAACCGGTATTGATGATAGAAAAAGAAGACCCGTTTTTAGTAAAAGCCGGCAGCGACAGCATGAAGCTTGCTACATTGGATGATACGGTATATGCACAAAATTTATATCTGCGTTTTGCTTCTGTTGACCCCGATAAAGGAACCATCAAACTTGGTGTAAAAGAGTCAAGTTCAATGATTGATTTTGTTACGTTAAAGGCTTATGTATTCCCATATATCAATTTAGTGTGGTTTGGCCTTGTGCTGATGGCAGTTGGCTTCATCATCAGCATGCTGAACAGGCTAAAAGTGCCAGGCGCAACTTCTGTTGCAGTAATTGCAATCATCGCCGGCCTGCTCGCTTATATGTTCTTTTTTGCAGCCAATTAATTTTTCAAACAATAGTTAAATGAAAACTGGTAGATAGAAGGGTAGTATTCTATCTCTGGCTGCTTAATGTATTTGTAGTACAGCACTTTTATGTTCACCACGCTGTTTATCTCCACGCCAAAGCCAAAAGAATAACCGGTGTAAATGCCGCTTGTTTCGGTATCAGGCAAAAAATTTTTTATTTGTTTTGGCGAGGTATAGCATGCAATAAAGCGCAGGCTCAGCCAAAACAAGCCTGTTTCATTTTCTTCACGGTTGTTTTTTTCCCATGCGCCTGTTTGAAAATAAAGCCCAACACTGCCAAATGTGTTGAAGAAATTTACGGGGATTATCTTTTCATCGCCACTGTGTTCTTCTTCGTTTTCATGCACGGTGCGGAAGCCGGTGAGCAGGCGCTCGCCAATCTGGTAACTAAAACCGGGCTTGGTTATTTTCCCTGTCTTTTTAAAAAACAGGATAGATTCGCTTGACACATTGATGAGGCCGCTTAACGGGTTAATATAGTCAACAATCAACTGTGCATTTGTTTTTGGCGCATACACGCCCTGCGATTGTGTTTGGAAGTTGTTGGAAGAAACACCTGAGTAAATGGATAGCGGCACTGAAAATTTTCCCGGCTCGCCTATATTCAATCTTAAAAACCTTGCTGAAGCATTCACCTGCCCGCTATTAAAAATATCAATAAAACCACTGGTGAACAATTCGGGTTTTTGTTTTGATTGTTGTTCTTCTGCTGTATCAATTTCTTCTTCTGTTCCTGTGCTGCCGGTTTCTGCCTGGCACCATGCGGCACTGCTGCAACTGCACAACAACAGCAGCAGAAATATTTTTTGCCAGTAGAGTTTTGTAAACATGTGGAAAGGTTTTAGGGCGTATCTGCAAAGCTGGCCTGATAAACTGTTTTTTGAAATATTTAGCACTTAATAATATTAAGCAGTGGGATAATATTTTTAAGTTTATCGTCCTGTTTGCAAACCTTCAACCAAAAGCGGTGTGAGAAAATACCAGAAACCCAAAAGCGAGTACCAGATGCGTATCGGCCAGCATATACGCATGTGGCGTGGGCTAAAGAGCGTAAAGCAAAATGAACTGGCAAGTAAAATTGGCATTACCACTGCAGCGCTCAGCCAGATAGAAAACGATACAACAGAAATTACGCTTCACCGGCTGGAGGATATTGCCGATGCTTTAGGGCTTACACCACAGCAATTATTTTATGGGCCTGTTTTTGACGAATCAAAAAACAATCCAACGGATAAAGAATTGCTTCGCCGGCTGGTGGCATTGATGGAGAGCATGAATAATTATTTTTCAGGGGCGGTAAATAAAAACGGTTAGATATATTGGGTATGTACTTTAATCTTCCCTGCACTTTTCACTCGTTCATTTGCAAACGCAATATCCCTTATGTAAATAGTGTCATGCCCCCTTTTTGAAGCAATTTCAATTAGTTCCCTTGTTTTATAATTATAAGTATATGGCTTAAAACCAGCTTT
>CAYRRL010000260.1:4889-5120 GCA_964426665.1 uncultured Ferruginibacter sp.
TGTACAAGATTGTCGTCATAACCATACCTTGCGCCAGAGCCGTTTAATTCAATAATAATGGCTTGCAATTTTTTATTGTGCAATGTTTTTTCTGCGCCATTGATTACTTCTGTTTCATAACCTTCTACATCTATTTTTATTAAGGCAGGCACAGCTGTTAAAATATTGTCCAGTGTATTTATTGAAATATCGGCAGTGGCAATATTTGTTTCTGCATCTGTTGCTACATGG